>NZ_JASKYT010000131.1:0-18081 GCF_041028275.1 Streptomyces sp. PU-14G | reverse complement strand
GACCGCGGCGCCGACCACCGGCTCGACGCCGCGGTCAAGGACGTGCTCACCCAGCTCGCCGACCTGGACGGCATCGAGGCGAGGGCGCGGCGGCTCGTGGAGCGGATGGCGCTGGTTCTCCAGGGCTCGCTCCTGGYSCCCWKGTCGCCGCCCGAGGTCGCCGACGCGTTCTGCGCCTCCCGGCTGGGCGGCGACTGGGGTGCCGCGTTCGGGACCCTGCCCTCGGGCGCGGACCTGGAGGCGCTCGTGGAGCGGGCGCGGCCTGTGGAGTGACGGACCGGGCCGCGCCCCCCGACACGGGCGGGCGCGACCCGTTGGCAGGACGCCCCGCGCCCGGCGCGCCCGTGCTCAGCCGCAGGGCGGCGCGGGGCCCAGCAGGCGGTCGAGGGCGCGGCGGGTCCTGGCGGGCGCCGTGGCGTCCGCGAACAGCTGGAGCTCCTGGTTGAGCGCCATGTAGAGGCCGTGCATCTCGAAGGCGAGCTGTTCGGGGTCGACGTCGCCGGGCAGCTCGCCGACCTCGACGGCGATCCGCAGGTCGTTCACCAGCAGCCGCCTGCCGCGCAGCATGAAGCGTGCCACCGTGTCGTGGACGGGCCCGCCGCGCGCGTCGAACTCGGCGGAGGCGGCGGTGAACAGGCAGCCGCCGGGGAAGGCGGTGCGCTCGCTGACCAGGTAGCGGATCCACGCCTCGCAGAAGGCCCGCAGCCGGACCAGTCCTGGCCGCAGCGCGGCGACCGGCTCCCACACCATGCGGGTGAACAGCCCCGAGGCACCGTGCAGGGCGGCGAGTTGCAGGGCCTGTTTGGAGCCGAAGTGGCCGAGGACGCCCGCCTTGCTCATGCCCAGGTCGGTGGCCAGCCGGCCGATGGTCAGCCCCTCCAGTCCTTCGACGGAGCCGATGGCGACGCTGCGCTCGATGATGCGCTCGCGCGTTCTGCGCGCCTCGGCGACGGACTTGCGTGGGCTCATGCGCCCATCGTAACCACCCGGGCGCATTTAACTTCCGATCGGTCGGTTGCTATTCTCCCGCCACCGGTCGGCCTGCCGCGCTCCCCACGCGGACGGCCACCGACCACCGCCCCTTCCGTGAGGAGAACTGCACCGTGCCGGGAACCCGTATCGCAGCGCTGGGCCACTATCAGCCGGACCGCGTCCTCACCAACGACGAGCTGGCCGGCATGGTCGAGACGAACGACGCGTGGATACGCCAGCGCACCGGCATCGCCACCCGGCGCATCGCCGCCGAGGACGAGACCGTCGCCGACATGGCGACCGCCGCGGCCGGCAAGGCACTGGCCGCCGCGGGGCTGGCACCTTCCGACATCGGCATGGTCGTCGTCGCCACGTGCTCCGCGCGGGACCGCTGCCCCAGCACCGCAGCCCAGGTGGCACGCCGCCTGGAGATCCCCTCCCCCGTGGCCTACGACCTCAACAACGGCTGCGCCGGCTTCTGTACGGCGCTCGCCTCCGCGAGCCACTCGGTGGCCGCGGGCGCCGCACGGCACGCCCTGGTCATCGGCGCGGAGAAGATGTCGGACGTCACCGACTGGAGCGACCGCAGCACCTGCATCCTGCTGGCGGACGGCGCGGGCGCCGCCGTCGTCAGCGCGCAGCCGGACGGCGCGGCGGACGAGGACCAGGACGGCATCGGGCCCGTCGAGTGGGGCTCGGACCCCTCGCGGGGCGACATGGTGCGGCTGCTGGACGCCTGGCAGCCGCGCTTCGCCCAGGAGGGCCCCGCCGTCTTCCGCTGGGCCGCGGCCGAGCTGCCCGCGCTGGCCCGCCGCGCCTGCGAGCGTGCGGGGCTGGCGCCCGGCGACCTGGCGGGTGTGGTCACCCACCAGGCCAACCTGCGCCTGATGGAGGCCGTACTGGGCCGGCTCGACCTCGCCGAGGACGTGGTGATCGGCCGGGACGTGGTCGACTCCGGCAACACCTCGGCCGCCTCCGTCCCCCTCGCCCTGTCCAAACTGGTCGAGCGCCGCGAGGTGGAGCCGGGCGCCCCGGTGCTGCTGCTCAGCTTCGGCGGCGGCATGTCGTGGGCGGGCCAGGTGGTGCGCTGCCCCTGAGGCCTCTCGCTCGTCACCCCCTGCGACGATCGGGCCATGGATGACACCCAGAACCGGTACGCGCCGCAGCCTGGAGAAGCCGCCGCCGAGCTGGTCGTCTCGGCGGCGGCCGTCGTCGTGGACGGCCGCCTGCTGGTGGTCAGCAAGACGGCGGCCCCCGACCTCTTCTACCTGCCCGGCGGCAAGCCCGAGCCCGGTGAGACCCTGCGCGAGGCTCTCGTACGGGAGTTGGACGAGGAACTGGGCGTCGCCCCCAGGGGAGTCGCCCCGCTCACCGAGATACGGGCGACCGCGGCGCTGGAGGGGGTGCCGATGCGCCTGGCCGTCTTCCGCGCGGCCCTGGACGAGCCGCCCCGCGCCGCGGCCGAGATCGCGGCGCTGCGCTGGACGGACGGCAAGGACGTGAGGCTCGCCCCGGCCATCCGCGACCACGTCGTACCGCTGGTGCTGTGAGCTCAGCGCTCGCCGGTCAGGTCCGCCGCCCAGGGCGGGTTGGCGCCGCGTACGGCGACGACGGCCGCGGCCACCCGCACCCCCCACGTCAGCGCGTCGCGCACCTGCTCCCCCGTGAGCGCGTCGAGACGGCCGCCGAGGGCTCCCGCGGCGTGGAGCGAGTGCAGAAAGCCCGCCATGAAGGAGTCGCCCGCGCCGACCGTGTCCACCACGCGGGTCGGGGGCGCGGCAACGTGGATCTTCTCGCCGCGGAGGGAGGCCATGACGCCGTCTCCACCGAGGGTGACCACCACCAGCTCGGTGCCCTCGGCGTGGAAGGCGTCGGCGGCGTCCCGCGGTGTGGCGCCGGGGCGCAGGTGGCTCAGGTCGTCGTCGGAGAGGCGCAGGATGTCGGCGAGCGCGCACCAGCGGGGCAGCGCCTCGCGGTAGACGGCGGGATCGACCAGCAGTGGCCGCACGTTGGGGTCGAGGGAGACGGTGGCGCGCTGCCGCGCGCGTGCCAGCAGCCGCTCGACGGCGGCGCCGCCCGGCTGCTGGACGAGGGCGAGGGAGCCGGTGTGCAGGCAGGACGTCGGGGAGTCGGCGGCGCGGGCCAGTTCCTCGTCGGTCCACTGCCAGTCGGCGGCCTGCTGCGCGTGGAAGGAGTAGTCGGCGCTGCCGTCGTCGGCCAGGTCGGCGACGGCCAGGGTGCTGGGCTCGGCCGCGTGCACCGCGTGGCTCAGGTCGACGCCAGAGCCCGCGAGGTGGTCGGAGAACAGCCGTCCGAACACGTCGTGCGAAAGCCGCGCCAAGAACCGGGTGGGCGTGCCGAGCCGGGCCAGCGCCACCGCGGTGTTGGCGGGCCCGCCACCGGGGTGGACGTCCAGCGTGAGCGGCGCCGGGGACCCGGCGGAGGAAGACGACGGCGCGGGAGACCCAGCGTGGGAGGAGGACGGCGGGTCGGTGCGCGGCGCCACGAACGCGTCGGCGACGCATTCGCCCAGCACGGCCACGGGATGGTCAGCGGTCATCTCGGCCCTTTCCTGTCTGTCCCCGGAAGGCGGCCGGCACCGCGTTCCGCGCGGGGCGCGGTCCCGCCCCGTCGGCTCGCCACCCTACGGACCCCCGTTCGATGCCCGTCGGCCGCACCTGTCCGTCGGCCGCACCTGTCCGTCGGCCGCACCTGCCCGTCGGCCGCACCTGCCCGTCCGCTGCTCAGCCGCGCCCCCGCAGACGGCCCGCGAGGCCGCGCAGTTCCGGTACGCGCAGCAGCCGGCCCAGCGCGAAGTAGCCGAGCGCGAGCACCAGCGTGCCCGCGCCGAGTGCCGCCGCGGCCGGACCCGTGCCCTCGCCCCACGCGTGCGCGGCGGCGTCCGAGACCACCCGGGCGAGCCCTGCCGCGAGGGCGGCGGCCACCACCAGCAGGCCGTAGAAGCGGATCAGGCGCCGGTCGGGGTCGAGGGGCGCGGCCAGGCGGCGGCGCAGCATCCAGGAGGTGAGCAGGAGACCGGCGGCGTAGGAGAGGGCGTAGCCCGCGGCCATCCCCGTCACCGCCCAGCGGGCGGGCAGCAGCAGATGGCAGGCGGTGGCCAGGGCGATGTTCACGCCCGCGATGAAGGAGGCCGCCCAGAACGGTGTCCTGGTGTCCTCGAAGGCGTAGAAGCCGCGCAGCAGCAGGTACTGCGCCGAGAACGGGATCAGCCCGAGCCCGAAGGCCTGGAGCATCTGCCCCAGCGGGCGCGCGGACTGAGCGTCGGCGGCGCCGTGGGCGAACAGCAGCGCGGCGATCTGCGGTCCGAGCGCGAGGAAGAGGAAGGCGAGGGGGACGATGAGCGCGCCGGTCAGCCGCAGCGCACGGGTCAGCTGGCCGCGCAGGTCGGCGAGGCGCCCCTCGGCCACGGCGAGGCTCATGCGCGGCAGCAGCGCGGTCACCAGGGAAACGGTGATCACGGACTGGGGCAGCATCCAGATGGTCTGCGCGTAGGTGTAGGCCGAGTATCCGGCGCCCGCGTGCGGGAGCTTCTGGTCGGCGGCGTTGGCGTAGTTGGTGACGACGGTGAGCGAGACCTGGTTGGCCAGCACGAACAGCAGCGTCCACTTGGCGGCGTGTGCGCTGCTGCCGAGCCCGGTGCCGCGCCAGTCGAAGCGCGGCCGGAAGCGGAAGCCGGCCGCCCGGACGAACGGGACCAGCGCCAGTGCCTGGAGGGCGATGCCCGCGGTGGTGCCGAGGCCGAGGAGTCGCACCTGGCCCTCGGTGATGTCGGCGACGCGGTCCGGCACGGTCATCATGGACAGGTAGGCGCCGAACATGGCGATGAGCACGGCGTTGTTGAGGATCGGCGTCCACATCATCGCGCCGAATCTCTCGCGCGCGTTGAGGACCTGTCCCAGCATGGCGAACAGCCCGTAGAAGAAGATCTGCGGCAGCAGGAAACGGGCGAAGACGACGGTCAGCTCGAACGCCTCGTGGTTGGCGGGCGTGTCCCGCATGTAGAGGCCGACGATTCCGGGCGCGGCCCAGACGGCGAGCAGCGTCCCGGCGGCGAGCACGGTGACGACGAGGGTGACCAGCCGCTGCTCGTACGCGACCCCGCCGTCGCGGTGGGTGGCGCGCGCCCGTACGAGCTGCGGCACCAGCACGGCGTTGAGCGCGCCCCCGATCAGCAGCGTGTAGAGACTCGTGGGCACGGTGTTGGCCGTGTTGTAGGTGCTGGCGAGCAGCCCGGTGCCGAGCGCGGCGGCTTGGAGCACCTGCCGGACGAGTCCGGTGGCCCGCGAGACGACGGTGCCCGCGGCCATCACCATCGAAGAGCGCGCCAGTCCAGGGCGCGCGGGAGCCGCCGCCGTCGTCGACTGCTCTGCTGCGGCGTCTTGTCCGGATGCCGCACCTTGTCCGGCCGTCGCCCGCGTCCCGTCCACCATCCGGTCAACCTATGCGCAGTGGATGACGAAGTGTGAATCGCTCGCGTGGCGGGCGACGGGCCGTGAGCCGACAGCTCTTGACTTGAACTTCGCTTCAACTATCAGAGTGGCTGCATGAACGGACAGCAGGAACACGTGAAGCACTGGATCGACCGGCAAGCGCACCGCCTCGACACCTTCGACCCGGACGCGCCACTCGACGACCTCCGTCCCCTGGCCGGGCGGATCGGCGACGGCGCACGCGTCGTGGCCGTCAGCGGCTCGACGCGGCAGGCCCACGAACTCTCCGCCCTCCAGCACCGGCTGGTGCGTCTCCTGGTGGAGGAGCACGGCTTCCGCTCCGTCGCGCTGGAGGGCGACGACCCGACCGCCGCCGGACTCGACGCGTACGTGGCAACCGGCGAGGGCGACCCGCGCGCGATGCTGGCGTCCGCGCGCCCCTTCTGGCGCACGGAGGAGATACGGGGACTGGTGGAGTGGATGCGCGCGCACAACGTGCGCAACCCGGACGCGCCCGTACGGTTCGCACCCACCTCCGCCCACCCCACCTCCCCTCCCCTGGAGGGCCTGGCGGGGATCGAACGCGGACTGGCAGAGGAAACCCTCGCCTGGCACGAGAAGACCGGCGACCGCATCGTCTACTGGGGCGGCATCGCCCACACCGCGGTCGGACACCCCCGAACCGTCTCCCCGCCCTCGCCCGCACTCACCCACCGCAACGCGGGCAGCTACCTGCGGGAGCACCTCGGCGACGGATACGTCTCCGTCGGTCTCACCTTCCACCACGGCGAGCTGCCCTTCACCGCGCCGGTGCCACCCGCCGACTTCGCCGAGTCCGTACTGGGCACGGCCGAACCCGCGGACTTCTGGTGGGACCTGCGTGCCGATTCCGTGCCCGAGCCCGTACGGACGTGGCTGGAGACGCCCGCCAGAACCCGGCTCGTCGGGCCCGCCTACGACCCGGCCGACGACGCCGCCCACCACCTGTCGGGCGGCGCCCTGGCGGACTGGTTCGACGTGCTCGTCCACGTACGGAAGGTGAGCCCGGTGCGGATGCTGTGACGGTGCCGGCGATGCGCCACCCGTCAGATCGCGGGCAGCCGCTCCGTGCGGATGTGCTGGTAGGCGTGGCTGTACGCGTGCGTGCCCGGGTCGACGGTGTAGGCGTCGATGACGACCTGCCGCGCGTTGACGGTCAGCAGCATGAAGCCGAGGGTGTCGTAGGCCTCCCAGAACGCCTTGTTGCTCGGCTCGTCCGCCCGCCCCGAGGTCTTCGCGGCGGCACCGCACACGAGCTGCTGGGTGCCCCGGTACGCGCCGGCCGTGTCGAGGATCTGGAGGGAGTGGTCGTGCCCGGCCAGCAGGAACTCCGCCCGGCCCACGACCACCTCCTCGTACAGCTCCTTGACGTGCTTGCCGCTGAGGTAGTCGCCGCAGGAGATGCCCTCGTACTCCCCCGCGTTGCGGTGCGTGCCGTTGTTGCGCAGCGGGTGGTGCGCGAAGACGAACTTCCAGCGGGCGCGGGAGGCGGCGAGCGACTTCTCCAGCCAGGCGCGCTGCCTGCGGGCGAAGGGCCCGTCCCAGTAGTACTCCGGGTCGGTCTGGAGCACGTAGGAGGACAGCGGAGTGGTGTCCACGGCGAAGAACTCGGCCACGGGGTCGCCGCTCCCGGCCGGGACGGCGACCGTGTAGTACCGGTCCGGCATGTGCCAGCGCGCCGAGTGCTGGTGGTAGGCCACCTCGTGGTCGCCCCGCGAGGACCACCCGCCGGAGCCCGGGATGATCCCGCTGGTGTCGTGGTTGCCCAGCACCATCAGCCAGGGAACGTCGATCCCCGTGTTGGGGCGCTCGAACTTGCTCTGGAACTCGTCGTCCGTGGCGCTCTCCGGGCCGTTCTCATAGATGTTGTCCCCGAGCCCGATCGCCAGGTCCACCCCGCGCCGCTCGCACAGCGCGCGGGCCGCGTCGGCGACGGCCCACTGACCGTCCTCGCCGGTGCCGGCGTCCCCGGTCAGCAGCACGGTCAGCTCGGTCTTGTCGGGCAGCGGCAGCTTCTCGGCCGCGGGTCCTGCTGCCCACGCCGGCTGCGCCGCCGCGCCGCCGCCCAGCACCGCGGTCGCGCCCACTCCCCCGGCCCCCGCCAGTACCGTCCGCCTGCTGACACCGTCACAGGACCGCTGGGCTCCCATGCGCTTCTCCCTCACCGTCTCGGGGCCGTATGCCACCCCGCCGAGGTGAAGATGGCATGTACACGGCGCAGCTAAGCGTGGGCGCGGCGATAACAACTGTCAACAACCGCTCCCGCCCAGTGGGTGTGTGGCACTCAACTCGCACCACACGGTCTTCGTGTACGCCCCCTGCTCCACACCCCACCACAGCGCGAACGCCTCGATCAGAGCGATCCCCCTGCCGGACTCGGCCTCCGGCGCGGCGGCCGGCAGCACGGGCAGCGGACGCGGGTCGGAATCGCTGACCGCGATCCGCAGCCGCTCACCGCCGCACCACGCGACCCGTACGGTCGCGGGCGCCGCCTCCCCCACGTGCACGACGACGTTGGCGAGCAGTTCGCCGACACAGAGCGCCGCCCCGTCGGCCACCGCGCGCGGCGCGCCCCACCGCGTGCAGTGCGCGGCCACCTCATGGCGTACGGCGCCGATATCGGCGGCCCGCGCCAGCACCGCGAGGGACAGCGCGGGCCGCTGCGGGGCCGTGGCGACCCGCCACACCTGCGACATCACCCCTCCGCCCGCCCCTCGGCTCGCCCCTCCGCCGCAGCGGCGCGCAGTACGGCCGTCAGGGCGCGCACCGTTTCGACGTTGCAGTTACCGAGCGCGATCAGCGGGTCGGGCCTGTACCCGGCGTACGTCACCGGATCGACCCCGAGAGACGGCAACGTCAGCCCGTGCGCACGAAGCGCCTCATGCAGCCCGGCAACGCATTCCTCGACATTTCTCGACCGGCTGTACGCATGTTCGTTCATATGTCGCACCTTTCCTGAGCACTGTGTGACGGACCCCTCACACCATGACCCCAGTGCGGGTAGCGTTGCCGCCTACAGGGCTCCCGCAAGCGAACTGCCCCTCAGCGACGTCCCATTGCGGACCCACCGGGAATGGCCCCACCCGAACGAAAACAGCCACCAACTCTCGGCGGTGAACCGTGCCAGGACCAAAAGACATCGACGGCTCAGTGGGCGTCCCCACCTTCTACGGTGCGGAGTTGCGCTGGCAGCGCGAGCAGGCCGGAATGACCCAGCAACAGTTGGTGGAGGGCAGCTTCTACGGCTATAGCCATCTGAGCGAAATCGAACGCGGCGAGCGCCGCATGCCGCTGGATCTGGCGGAACACGTGGACCGAGCCCTCAAGACGGACGGGTTCTTCACCCTCCGCTGCGAGGATGTGCGCCGCGCACGACGGAGAGGGCACGCCCCGTACTTCGAGCAAGTGTTGGAGGTCGAAACCAAGGCCTTGAGCATTGAGGAATGGAGTCCCGTTCTCCTGCCAGGTGTGTTGCAGACAGAGGCATACGCCCGGGCCGTGGTCGAAGCGACCCACCCTTTGGAGTCGCCGGACGAGGTAGCTACGAAGGTGAACGGTCGCCTGTCTCGCGCTCGACTTCTCGACGGCGCCCCGAAGCAACCACTGTTCTGGGTCATCATGCATGAGAACGTGATCCGGCAGCCCCTACTCGGCGCAGCCGAGATGGCCGAACAACTCGCTCATATCGCCGACTCGGCACAGAGGCGCCGGATCGTTCCGCAGGTCGTTCCGGGGAACGCGGGACCGCATCCTTTCCTGACGGGGATGACCGCGATCATGACCTTCGCCGACGCGCCCGCCCTCGTCTACACAGAAGGCTTGCACAGTGGCGAGGTCATCGACGATCCAGCCCTCGTGGCGGAGTACCGAAGGTCGTACGATCTTCTGAGGGCCTTCGCGCTGTCGCCGGGGGCCTCCCTGGCCATGATTCTGAGCGCAGCAGAGGATTACCGAAATGGCACACAGCCACCCTGGCTTGAGCGCGGTTGAGTGGCGTAAGAGCAGCTACAGCAACGGCAGCGGCGGCAGTTGCGTGGAAGTCGGCGCGGGCGCCGCCGCAGGCATCGTGCCGGTCCGCGACACCAAAACCGCCCCCACCGGCACCGTGCTCACCTTCCCCGCCACCTCGTGGACGCACTTCATCCGTACCCTCCACCGCACGCAACCGAGCGACTGAGCCCACAGCAAAGATCATCCGGAGGTGGCACGAAGCAGCCACACCGAGTTGGGGCGGGGACAGGCGCGCAGTCACCTCCCGGAGTTCAGATGAGCTGGTGTTCGGCCAGGCTGCGCCCGGTCTGCTCGATCGCGTCTGGGATCGAGCGCAACGGGTGTCCGAGGAGGGTCTCGGCGCTGGTGCGGTCGAAGCGCTGCTTTTGACCGATCAGCCATCGGTTGTCGCGCAGTTGGGGTTCGAACACGCTGGCGAGCCAGGTGAGCCAGGTCGGCATCGCCCGTGCGGGCATCTTCTGACTTGCTTCGGGAAGGCGTTCGCGGATGACTCTGGCGACCTCTGTGAGCGACATCGGGTCGGTGGCGATGATCGTGCGGCGACCGGCGGCACTCACGGAGGTCATCGCGGCGATGTGGGCGTCGGCGATGTCCCGCACATCGGCCCATGGAAGCCGAAGGTCGGGGATCATCGGGAGTGCCCCCGACATGATCTGCTGGATCGCGGTGACTGAGGTCCCAGGATCGTTCGTCAGGAGTGGCCCGATCACCGCGCCCGGGTTGATGAGTGCAAGCCGGTCCGGGACCCCGCGTTGCCGCGCGAGAGCGCACGCGGCCCGCTCGGCCTTGACCTTCGAGACGGTGTACGCGTTCAGGCGCGGGTCATCCGGGTCGGTCCAGTCAGCGTCGGTGTAGACGTGCTCTTGGGGTGCGCGGGCGAACTGCATCGTCGCCAACGTTGAGGTCATGACCACGCGTTCCACGCCCGCATCCAGTGCCGCCCCGACCGCTCGGATCGCACCCTCGACGGCAGGACGGACCAATTCGTCCGGGTCTTTCGGCTTCGCCAACACGAACGGGGAGGCCACATGCAGTGCGTATCGGCAACCGTCGAACGCTTCCGCCCACCCCCGATCGGACATCAGGTCGAGCCGGCAGACCTCGAGCCTTGCCGTGTCGACGCCTGCTGCCGCCATCGCCGCACGCACCTCGCCGATACGAGCGCGCGACCGCACCGAGCCACGTACCGCGTATCCGCGCCGCAACAGCTCGGCTGTGAGGTGACCACCGATGAACCCCGAGGCGCCCGTGACCAGGACCACGTCCGTCATATCCATCCCCTCCCACCATCTTGACAGTGAGCAGTTTACGAACCATCTGCTCGCTGTCAAGATGGTGGGATGAGCAAGGAACCACCCACCGGGGATCAGTACCATCACGGCAATCTGCGCGCCGCGCTGCTCGACAGCGCGCTCGTCGTGCTGACCGAGAAAGGCGTCGCCGGGTTCAGCATGCGCGAAGCCGCGCGACAGGCGGGCGTGTCGCAGTCTGCTCCCAAGCATCACTTCGGTGACGCGCGCGGGCTCCTCGGTGCGCTCGCGACCCGTGCGTACCGGCAACTCTGCGATCGGCTCGAATCACTCGAACTCGCTGGACTCGATGCGCGAGAGCGCGTCACGTGCGTCGCTGCGCAGTACATCGCCTTCGCGGGTGAGAACCGTGCCCTGTTCGACCTGATGTGGCGGATGACGCAGTTCGACTTCGCCACATCCGAACTGGCCGAGCAGAAGCACCGCGCCCTCCGCGTTCTGGATCGCAGCGTGCGCGGCGAGGACGCCGAACCGGCGGCTTACGACAGCGACCCCGCACTGCTGCCGAGCTACGCGGTCTGGTCTCTCGTACACGGGTACACGACCCTCGCGTTGGAGGGTGCAATCGACAGCAGCAATCCGGATCCGCTGAACAGCGACCTGCTTCCCGCCATGCTCGCGCTTCTCGACGTGTCCGGGCCTCCGCGGACGAGCTTTCCGTAGAGGGTGAAGCACAGTCCCTACACCCTCAAATGCGTTGAGCCGGTTCTCCCAGCGGGCCCGGTACGACACGCGCACGCTGCCGCGGGCGCCTCGGCAGCCCTTGTCGGCCCAGCACTGCACGCCTGTCTGCGCCAGGGCATCGATGACGCTGAGGGTGGCGGGCGGCCTTGATGTCGTGATCGGCACCGGGTAGGGCGGGGGATCTTGTTCGTGAACCCGTCTACCAGGAGAGGTTCCAGGGCCAGACATCCCTTCGCCCCAACTACCCTCCCACCGCGCCGGGTGGGAAAAGGCACAGCGCCGGTCGACGACCAAGTCCGTGGAGTTGCACCGACCCTGTGTGCGCGAGGGACCGCAGTGCAGCGCGTGTACGACCAGGCCATTACAATGCGGTGCCCACGAGGCTTGGTCCTGCACCATTGATGACCACTGGTTGAGCGAGCTACCTCGGTCGGACCACACAGGCGCAGGGCCGCATCACAGCGTTGCCCCAGTGGGTGGCCCCACGGGAGTCCCCGAAGAAGGACGAAAAGTAATGGAACTCGGCTTCATCGGAATCATAGCGGCCCTCGGGGGACTTCTTATTGGCTTGAATGTCAAAGGCCTGGCGGACAAGTACTTCAATTACCTGGCCCGCACCCATTACACCCTTCCTAACGCCAGACCGTGGAACATCCGTCTCGTCGGGTGGGGCGGGGCTTTCATAGGCGCAGTCTTCATCGTCGGTGGGTTCTCCGGGGTCATGACTGCGTCGTAAGTTCGGGGCTTCTCCAGCGTCTCATCCTGTAGTGCAATTCGGCTCGACCCGGTTACTGGCTGACGCAGGCTACGTGCGACTGCTTCGAAGTCGCACGAGCGCCGCCGCAGGCGTCGTCCCCATCCGGGACACCAAGACCGCCCCCACCGGCGCGGTGCTCACCTTCCCCACCGCCCAATGGGCGCGCTTCCTCAACGCCCTCCACCAGGGCCAACTGCGCGACTGAGGGCCCAGTCCTGCACTGTTACCCCGGGGCCGCCGGCGATGTGCGCACCCGCGGCGGGATTGACACGCCCACTAGTATGCAATGCATGGTAGCTGGCAAAGCAAGTGGTCCCGGAGAGGCCCGCGGAGTCAGCCAGCTGCGCAAGGGCGTGCTGGAGTACTGCGTCCTGGCGTTGCTGAGTGACAGACCCCGCTACGGGGTGGAGCTGCTGGAGGCTCTCGCGGACACGCCGGTCATGGCGACCAGCCAGGGGACGCTGTATCCCCTGCTGTCCCGGCTGCGCAGAAGTGGCCTGGCGGACACGTTCCTGACGGAGTCGGCCAGCGGGCCCTCTCGCAGGTACTACGAGCTGACCGACCAGGGCCGGCAGGCCCTGGAGGAGTTCTCCGGGCACTGGCCCGGTTTCCGTGACGCTGTTGACCGTTTCCTCGATCCTGGAGCTGAGTCGTGAACGACGCCCTCACCCAGCCGCTGGTGCGCGCTTACCTGGCCTCGCTCGACAAGCAGGCAGCGGTGCTGCCTGCTGACCGGCGCCGTGACCTGGTGGCAGACCTGCGCGAGCACCTGGAGTCCGTCCTGCCGCAGGATGCCGACGACGCGGCGGTCCAGCAGGCACTGGACGAGCTCGGCGCCCCCGGGGAGATCGCCGCCGCCGCGATCGCCGACGAGCCCGGTGTCGACCCGCTGCAACCGGAGAGCAGCGCGCGCACCACCGTGACCCTGGGCATGATGGTGTTGGCCGCTCCGCTCTCGGTCGTGGGCATCGGCGTCGTACTGGCCGTCCTCGCCATCGTGCGGATATGGCGCTCTCCCGCCTGGTCCAGGCGGGACAAGCGCCTGGGCGTCATCTGGACCCTCTCGCCTGTCGTGGTGATCCCCGCGGCTGCCGCAGCGTTTGCTCTCACCGGCGGCCTCGACCCCACCGCAGTCATCGGCGTCCTGCTGATCGCCATGCTGGTCCAACTGGCCGGAGCCGTCCGGCTGGGACGCGGCGCCGCGCGCCTGCGCCCGCACGCGACCTCGACGCTCCTCGCGGAATGACGTACAAGGCGGACTGGACGTCTTTGGAGGTGGTGCGGAACCGGTCAGCCGAGAGGGTCGCCCTCTCCGCATTGACCGTTGGCCCCGGTGTCGACTCGATACCAAGCGCAGGTCTTTGCATTCCATGAGGTGTATGGCCAGTCGCTGCGCTCACCTTCCTGGTTATAGCAGCCATGGACTCCGGTTATGCACACGGCGGCGCGAATACCCTTGATGTTGGAGTCCGTGCTGTGACGAGCAACTCCCCACGCGTCGTCGCCTTTTCCGCAGGCGATATAGGCTTGAGCATCGTGATGCTCGTGAGGATCTGTCGTGAAGTCCATCCACAGCATCGCGCAGTGGCCGTCACCTGCCGTGTCGTGGACGTAGCCGTTCATCAACTTGGTCTTGCCGCCGTCCTCCGTGTAGTAACGGGCTATGCCGTACGCACCAGGTATCTCCATCTTCTGATCAGGGACGGCTTGGGCTGTGGTTGCTCCGAACAGGACGCCGGCGCATGCCAGCGGGAGCGGCGCTTTCAGAAGCCAGGAACGCATGGCAGTGACCTCTCACATTCGACAGACTTGCTCATGAGCTTCAGGTAGGCCCCATGCGGCGGCAAGCTCCTTTCCAGCCATGCGGCACCGGCGGTGAGGCAAGCGCTGCGGGGTGTGTTCGGCGGTCATGGAGGTGGCTGACCGCCGGATCGCGGCGACGGTCGCGGTTCCGGCGAGAACGCGGGGCCTCTTGCCGTACGTCGTCGCGACGGCCCGACCCGGCCGTGCGTCCCCGGTCGCGATGCCCTCGCGACCGGTCCGCGCGACCATGGGGGGGCGGGGGACGAGGAGCGCGGAGAGTGCGGATGGCTGTGGCAGCGAAGCGTGTGATCGTGACGGGGCAGGTGCAAGGCGTCTTCTTCCGGGACACTTGCCGCCGGACGGCCGCCGAGCGCGGCGTCACCGGATGGGTCCGCAACCGCGCCGACAGCACCGTCGAAGCCGTCTTCGAGGGCGAGCCGCAGGCGGTGGACGCGCTGGTGGAGTGGGCGCGTCAGGGCCCGGCGGCGGCGGTCGTCGAGGAAGTGACCGTCACCGAGCAGGAGCCGCGCGGGCACTCCGCTTTCCAGGTGCGGCCCACCGCCGGGCCGGGGGCGGCGGACGGGTGAGCGGACCGCGCCGGCCGACGGAACCCGCCGGGAACGCCGAGCTCCGCGTCCGCGTCCCGCGCACGCTCCGCCTCTTCCTGCCGAGCCGCCTCCACCGCGAGGCGGACCGCGCAGCGCCGGACGACGGCCTGTGGTGCGCCTACGACGGCACGTCCTCGCTCGGTCACGTCGTGCAGTCGCTCGGTGTGCCGCTGACGGAGGTGGCCGGGCTCCGCGTGGACGGCGAGGAGGTCCCCGTCACCTACCGTCCGCGCGCCGGGGCACGCATCGACCTCGATCCCGTCGCACGCCCGCAAACCCTGCCCGCCTCGGCGCCGTTCCCTCCGCGCTTCGTGCTCGACGTCCACCTGGGCGCCCTGGCGCGGCGCCTGCGGCTGCTGGGCGTCGACTCCGCCTACCGCAACGACGCGGACGACCCCGAACTGGTGGAGCGGGCCAACTCCGAGCGGCGCGTCCTGCTGACGCAGGACCGGGGGCTGCTGCGCAGGCGGGCCCTGTGGTGCGGAGCGTACGTACGGGGCAGCGGGCCCGACGATCAGCTCACCGACGTGCTGTCCCGCTTCGCGCCGCCGACGGCGCCCTGGACGCGCTGCCCGGCCTGCAACGGCACGCTGGAGTCCGTCGCCAAGGAGGAGATCGCCGACCGGTTGCCGCCGGGAACCCGCCGCACCTACGACACCTTCACCCGCTGCACGTCCTGTGCCCGCCTCTACTGGCCGGGCGCCCACCACGCCCGCCTGACGGCACGGGTGGCCGCCGCCCTGGAGGCGGCCGGACCGGGGCCCCTTCCGGGCCGGTGAAACCGGCTTGCTGAGCCGTTCGCCGGCGCCCGCCGGCGCCGCGACAAGCTGCGTGTCGACGCGAAGCGGTGAAACCAGGACGATGATCAGGTCGCCTCAAGGCGAAGCGCCCGCCCGTGACGTGGTGAGCTCACGGCCGGCCGACAGGGCTCTCCAGCTCAAACTACGGCCACCAAGGACCGGACGGCGGCGAAGTGCACACTTCTGCAAGGTGCTGTCATGACGGAGAGCACATACTCGATCGTGGAGGCCCGCGCCCGGCTCGGTGCCATCGCGCGCGAGGTCAGCGCCACCCGTGAACCGGCCGCCATCACCGACCACGGACAGACCGTCGCCATACTGGTCAGCCCCGCCGACGCCCTGGAACTGCAGGAGCTGCGCTCTCTGGCCGCGTACCGCGGGCGCCAGGCCCGGGGCGAGAGCGCCGGCGTCCCGCACGATGAGGCGTACCGCCGCGTCTTCGGCGGCAACGAGGCGTGAGCTACCAGGTCATCTGAGAGCCCGAGGCGCTCGCTCAGGCGGAGAAGTACGCCAAGGACGACCTCGACGGAGTGCGGCAGGTGTTCAGCGCCGTCGACCGCCTCGCCGGCGACCTGCGGCCCGAGGGCGCGTTCGGCAGCGCCGACCTGCTTCGCATCCACGTCGGCCGGTACCGCGTCCTGTACGAAATCAACGATCAGCAGGTCCGTGTCCCCGTGATCCACCTCGGACGTCTGCGCTGACCGCAGGAGCGCCGCACGTGGGTGAGCCGGGGCACGGGGGTTCCGTGCGGTCGGTGTCGGCCGCCCCGGCGGAGCCGCCGTGCTTTCGGCCGTCATCACCTTCGGCGAGGGCGCCTACGCGGTGCCGGGCCCCTGACCCGGCGCGTCCGTGTCCGGCTGCGGGTGCGGGTGCGGGTGCTGGTGCTGGTGCTGGTGCTGGTTAGCGCCCCGCACCAGCGCCAGCCGGCTGGAAACGCCTCACGTACCGCTTCTGCCAGGGGGTTTCCACCGCGCGGGGCGAGTAGTGGGTGCGGACGTAAGCCACGGCTTCGTCCGGCGGGACGCCGTCCAGGACGGCCAGGCACGCCAGCGCCGTCCCCGTACGGCCCTGACCGCCCCCGCAGGCCACCTCCACGCGCTCGCTCCCGGCCCGCTCCCACACCTGCCGGAAGGCATCGCGGGCTGCGGCGCGGTCGGCGGGCAGGCGGAAGTCGGGCCAGCGCAGCCAGCGGTACTCCCACGCGACAGGCGCGGGCTCACGGCCCAACAGGTACAGGCCGAACGACGGTTCGGGCCCGGAGGGCAGCGGGTGGCGCAGCCCCCTGCCACGGACGAGCCGCCCGGAGGGCAGACGCAGCGTTCCCGGTGCCTGGGAGTCCCATGTGACGGTCATCCCGGCAGCCTAGCCAGCCGGCCGAACGCATGTCCCGGATTCGGCGGAACGCCTTCCTTCCTGCTCAGTCGTGGGCCGGGACGGAGGTGTCGAACGAGATCCAGACGTCGGGAGGCACGTCGGGCCGGCCCGGTATCGCGCGGCGTTCCTCCGTCCACGCGTCACCGGCGATCTGTGTGGCGACGCGGCGCCAGAAGCGCACAGCGGAGGTGTTGGCGTCCTGGAACGCGACTTCCCACGGGCCCGGGTGCCTGGCCGCGATCTCCTGCACAGCGCGCAGCCCGATCCCTGTCCGCCGTGCGCCGCGCACCACGAAGAAGCTGTTCAGCACACGCGTCGGGGCGGTCAGGCTGCGGACGAACGCGAACCCGGCAGGGCGGTCACCACGGGTGAGGAGGTACGGCGCCCAGTCGGGATCGGAGAAGGCCATGTGGAGCCGGTCGCTGCGGAAGGTCCCGTCGGCGTGGGGAAGCCGACCGTCGACCCCCGACATGTCATGGCAGAACATCAGCCACAGCCGCTCCACGACAGGGCGGTCGGCGAGGTGCGCGAGGCGGATCGATACGTCTGGCACGGGACTCCTTCTGCAGGGCGGTCAACCGGCGAGCTCGGCGTGCCGGCGTCGACGGTACCGAGGCTCCGGACTGACGCCCGTTGTACCAGTGTTCGTACTGCTCGTCGGCGGTGCGGGGCCGGATCACGCGTCGCCGGACGGGCCCGCCTCCCCCGTCCGGCCCCTGCCGGACGGCGGGCGCGGGCGCGTGGCGGGAGGATCACAGGGCCGGTCACCGGCGACCGGCACGAGGGAAAGAGAGCACGAGGGACGAGGGGAGCACGTGGGCGCGAGGGCGCGAGGGCGCGAGGGCACGTGGGCACGTGGGCACCTGGGCACGAGGGCGCGAGGGCGCGAGGGCGCGAGGGCGCGAGGGCGCGAGGCGATGAGGGCATGAGGGCATGAGGCCATGAACGTGGAGCTGGGCATCTTCGTGGAGCGGGACGGGCTGCCGGCGGTGCGGTTGGAGCGCCCTTTCGGGGTGCCGGTCGAGCAGGTGTGGCGGGCGCTGACGGAGCCGGGCAGCCTGGCGGCGTGGTTCCCCTCGCCGACGGTGGACCTGCAACCGCACGTGGGTGGCCGGGTGGAGTTCCCTCCGGCACCGTGCTGGAATTCGATCCACCGCGGCGCCTGGGGTACACCTGGGGCGACGACGAGCTGCTCTTCGAGCGCGGGCCGCGCGGCGAGGGCTGCCTGCTCGCTCTCACCGACGTGCTGGAGGAGCGCGGCGCCGCGGTGGA
>NZ_JASKYT010000130.1:0-15182 GCF_041028275.1 Streptomyces sp. PU-14G | reverse complement strand
CCCCCGGGTTCATCGCACCAGCAGGTCCAGCAGGCGCTCGCTCTCGGCACGCGGATCGGCCGTCAGCCCGGTGTGCACGGGCCCCGGCTGCACGACGGTGCTGCGCGGCGCCACCAGCCACCTGAAGCGCCTCCCCGCGTCGTCCCCGGCCGCCTGCCCGGCCCGTGCGCCCCCGTCGCACACGCCCTCCACGGCGTGCAGCGCGGACCGCACCCCCCGGACGTCGGCGCACGGGTCGAGGGCGAACAGCCGGTCCTCGTCGAGATGGGTGCGTGCGGCGAGGAAGGAGCGCGCCCGGCAGTAGACGAGAAGGCCCGCGTTGATGAACTCGCCGCGCTCGATGTGGGGAACGACACGCAGCAGCGCGTACTCGAACACGTCGAGGTCACCGCGCGCGCCCGCCCGGGTCCCCGGGGTCGTCGTGCGTGTCACTTCGTCTCGCCGTCCTTCCCGGTGAGCCACCCCGGCGCCTGGGAGGGCCGGTCCTCGCTCGGCTCGCCGACCGTGATCCGCTCATGGATCGTACGGGCGCGTGCCGCCAGTACCTGGACGTACGCGGCGCGTACCTCGTCCGGGTTCGCGAAACCGGGCTCGTCCGCCAGCCACGCGTCCGGGATCTGAGCGGCGCACTCGGCCAGCAGATCGGCCGTGACACGCGGCGCGAGCTCGGCGCCCGCCGCCTCGACGAGCGGCCCGGCCGAGGCCAGCGCGTGGTCGGAGGCGTCGTAGGAGCGGTCGGCGGCGGCCTGCGCGGTGGGCCAGTTGTGGTGGAAGATCAGCGTGGCTCCGTGGTCGATCAGCCACAGGTCGTCGTGCCACACCAGCATGTTGGGGTTGCGCCAGGAGCGGTCGACGTTGTTCACCAGCGCGTCGAACCACACCACGCGGCCGGCCTCCTCGGGGCCGACCCGGTAGGCGAGCGGGTCGAAACCGAGCGAACCCGGCAGGAAGTCCATGCCGAGGTTGAGCCCACCGCTCGCCTTCAGCAGCTCCTGCACCTCCTCGTCGGGCTCCGAGAGGCCGATCACCGGGTCGAGCCAGATGCCCGCCAGTTCGGGCACCCGGAGCCCGAGCCGCCGGGCCAGCCCTCCGCACAGCACCTCGGCCACCAGCGTCTTGCGCCCCTGCCCCGCCCCGGTGAACTTCATGACATAAGTACCCAGGTCGTCTGCCTCGACGAGCCCGGGGAGTGAGCCGCCCTCCCGCAAGGGTGTGACATAGCGGGTGGCTGTGACTTCTGGAAGCATTCCACCAGGCTATACGGCGCCGAGGCCTTGAAATCCACGGCAGACGTTTGCGGCCCGACCTCCACGATCCGCCCCGACCGGCATGGACTCCGGCCTTCGCCGGCGCTGGCTTCCACGTACAGGTGTTCCGGGCGTCCCGCGCTGCGATCACGTATGGCCGCCCCGCACGGCCGCCGGCCGCATCATCGACCACCTCGGGCGACCGCTCAACTCCGTCCCCGCCAGCGGTTCCGCTAGGACCCCGTGCTGACCGTGGACGGCGCCTTGATCCCCACCCGCGACCACGCCCTTCCCCAGCAGTCGAAGAACTACCCGTGCCCCACCAACCACCAGGTCGTCATGTTCCCTCAGTCAGTCAAAATCACGACGCATAGCCTCAAGCTGCTCGCGCTTCGGGGTGACCGAGTGCGGGTCGTCGGTTACGCCGAGATCACTGCGCATGGACTCCCGCATGGCGTCGATCAAGGACCAGAGTGAATGCTGCGCTTCAGCCGCTGATCGCAGGGTCTCACCCGGCCGCGGGTTTCCCTGCTCCAGGCGCTTGACCTGTCCGTAGACGAGGGTCAGTGCCTCGTTCACGTCGTGAGCCGAAGGGATCACCGTGTCGGAAGCGATCATCAACGCCTCGGACCAGCGGTCGCGGTAGGCGTCCTTGGTTTCTTCCAGCGCCCGAACATTCTCGGCCTCCGCCATCCCGTCCCGCATGACGTAGAGGTGACGGCTGAGTGCTGTGGAAAACTGCCGCGCGTCCCGGTGAAGCTCCGTGTAGCAGCTGCGCCGCAGTCCGCGGTGCTCGCGGGCCTCCTCGAAAGCCTGGGTCATCTCCAGCTCACGTCGCTTGGCCCGGTCGGCACCGCGCTGGGTGAGCAGCGCGCCCCCGAGCGTCCCCCCGACACCGGCGACCGCGATCAGTACCGCACCGACGTCCATCCGATCACCCTAACGGCCGTCCTCGCGGAGCCTTTGGCTCCCAATGCGAGAGGGCACGTCGACTCGCGGGCGACGACAGAGCCGGGCTATCCGAACGGGCCCGTGCAGCCCCTTCGAGAGCTATGGGGTCGGGGTGGGAAGGCATCGGCGTACTCGATTTTGTGACGACCCAGCCGGCGCGGAGGCGAGCAGCAGCACGCTCAGCGGCCATCGTCGGCCCGGGCCGGCGCGAGAGCGGCGTGCGGGAACCAGCGCCGGAAGCCGCAGGGCCGCACACCCGGGAACTCCCCGATCCGGCGCCGGAGTCCCGCCGGGTCTTCGGCCGTCAGCGAGTAGGCGTGGGACCGCTCATCGGTCCACTCGGCGTAGTTGACCACGCGCGTGCCATCCGTGCTGAGGTGGAAGTGCGCGGCGATCAAACCGGGCTGCCGGGACGTCCCCTGCGTCATAGCGAAGATCTCGTCGACGAACCGCCGCTGCCGCGCGGGCCCGTCCACGTCGAAGACCGGCGTCACCACGCATCCCACCTCGCGCTCCTGGCCTCCGCCGAGGTGGGAGCGGTAGAGGCGATAGCGGACGGGAGCGGACGGCTCCGCCCCGGGGATGCCCGGCTCGTACGGGGCAGGGCCGGACAGCGCGGAGTCCAGCGCCGTATCGTCCGACCACTGCTCGTAGGCCATCAACGCCTGCCCGTCGGTGCTCTCGAGCAGCGACCAGCTCAACAACCCCTCGGGCCAGCGTTCGTCACCACGCCGGGCGACGGCCTCGGCGGCACCGCGCGCCGGGCCGCCATCGCCTACGTGCCGTGTGGTGAGGACGACGACCCGCGCAGGGGCGCGGGCGACCTCGGGAGACCCCTCGACGCGACGGCTCATGGAACGGCTCCTCTCGCGGGCGCGACGGGCAGGACGGGGTACGTCCCGCCAATCCAAAAAAGTGAGACTGAGTGCCATTCTGGCATGAGAGCCGAACGGTCTCCAGTCTCATTCAGGTCCGGGTACCGCTTCGGTAGCCTGTTCCGCGTGGAGCCCGACACCCCGACGCCCGAGAACACGACCGCCCCGACGCTGCGTGAACGCAAGAAGCAGCGCACCCGCCGCGCACTCGCCGAGGCCGCGCTGACGCTCTTCAGCGAACGCGGTTTCGACCGCGTCACCCTGGAGGAGCTCACCGCGCACGCCGAGATCGGGCGCAGCACGTTCTTCCGCTATTACCGCACCAAGGAAGACGTCGCGATGGCCGCCGAGGGCGAGCTGTGGGACGCCTACACCGCCCGCTTCGCCCAGCACACCGCCCCCGGCCCGGCACTCGACGCACTCCGCTCCAGCCTCACCGAGTCGATCCTGAGCATGCCCGAGGGATGGGACCAGCGTTTCCTGCGCACGCGTCGGCTCGCCGCGGGAACCCCCGTCCTCCATGACCACAGCCTGGTCTCCTCCATGAAGGTCCAGCACCGCCTCGTCGAACTCCTCGAAGAACGCCTGGAGACCGACAGCCGCGAAGACGTCCGCCTGCGCCTCCTCGGCGAGTTCGCCCTCAGCGCCTGGCGCTGCGGCGCACGCAACTGGGTCGCCGGCCGCGGCCCCGAAGGCCCCACCGGACGCCTCGGCCACGGCGGCACCAAGAACCTGGCCCGCCGCGTCGAGGACGCCTTCGACGCCGTCCCCGCCAGCCTCACCGTGACGCAATAACCCCCGGGCAGAGGCGGGCCGGCGGTCAGGGCAGCTTCCCCGCTTCGCGCAGTGCGGAGAGGACTCAGGTGAGCGCGTACTCCGACAGGTCTTCTCCGGTGGCGTTCTGGTGGTAGATCAGTCCGCCGGGGCTGAGAATGTTGATCTCCATCACGTACGGGTAGGCCAGGTCGATGCCCGAGGAGAAGATCCCCCTGTCCATCAGGTTCTTGCTGAGCCGGCGCACGAGCTCGTCCTCCTGGGGGGCCAGGCCGATCGATTCGTATCGGGCGCCGAGGGACATGTTCGCCCGGTTGTCGTGCTCCGGGTGATAGCGGCGGATCCCGCAGATGGGCGTCGAGCCCGCCATGATCACTCGCTTTTCGTTGGTGCGGACGGTGTCCACGTACTCCTGGAACGCGGCGTGGCGCTTGGCCATGCCGACGATGTCGCGCCCGTAGCCCACGTAGCGCGAGGTTTCGCTTCCGGTGGCGGTGTCGATGAGGGCGGTGCTGTTGCGGTCGTCCCGGTGGACCGTGTACACCGTGCATGCACAGGGTGTCGATGAGTCCGATGTGGACGTCGTGGCCCAACTGCCGCAGGGCGTGCGGGGTGAGGGGGACACCGTCTTCGTCGGGCTCGGCGGAGGAGGAGAGCAGGGCCAGGATGCGGTAGGTCACGGCTGGTTGCCTTTCTCGACGGGACCCGTGGGTCGGGCGGAGTCAGGGCGCTCACGCAGTTGCTCCATGAGCCATGCTTCGGCCTGCAGCACCCGCTGCTCGATCTCCTCCGTGTCGGCGCCGCGGACGATGACGAAGCACAGGTGTGAGGCGCTGTGCTGCGGCAACGCGTCCGGGGCGAGGTCCGGGTTGACCTCGTACTGGTGCACCCAGGGGAAGGGAAGCCGGTCCGGCAACCGCACCGGGCGCCCTTGCGGCAGGATGGACACCGAACCGTGCACTTCCGTGGGCGGGGAGGCCGGTGGCTGCGGTACCGGCAATCCGCAGGCCCGCCGCAGCAGGGTGCCGTGCAGGTCCACACCGTAGGTCGCCTTGGTGAGTGCGGGGATGCGGTCGCCGCCCACGCGCGAGGCGATCTCGCACAGGACGAGCTCGTCCGCGGGGGTGTGGAACACCTCCAGGTGGTAGGCGCTGACGTCCGCGGTGTCGAAGGCCTCCAGCACGCGGTCGAGGAACTCCTCCAGCCGGCGGGCGAGTTTGTCCTCCGGGCGGAGCTGGAGGGAGCCCGTGTTGCGTCCGGAGAACACACCGAGGCAGCTACGGAGGTATCGGGACGAGGCCACGAAGCGATAGCCGTCCGCGATCACCGCGTCCACGTGGTACATGGTGCCCTCGACGAATTCCTCGGCCATCAAGTCGTCCCGCCACGGTCGGCGGCTGAATGCCAGCAGGTCGGCCTCGCCCCGCAACACGGTGATGTCACGCGAGCCGCCCTGCTTCACCGGCTTCACGACGACGGGGCCATCGCAGCGCGCTTGGAAGTCCATCAGGTCGACGAAGCTCTCCAGCCGGGCGAAGCGAGGTGTGGGCACGGTCCGGGACGCCACCTCCTTCATGACGACCTTGTCGCGGAAGGACAGCGCGCTCGCCGAGGACTGGCCGGGGATGCCGAAGTCCTCACGCAGGCGGGCGGCGCGTTCCAGGTCGTACTCATTGCCCGTCACGACGTGGGTGAAGGGCTGGTCCTGGGCCATTCGCCGGATCATCAACTCGGCGTAGGGCACGGACTCACAGTCCTGGACATGCTCGAAGTACGCCAAGCCCTCGGTGTGGGGCAGCGCGTGGTGGCTGAACACATGAAGCCTGTCCGTGATCTCCGGGAGCATGGAGGCGTAGTCGAGGGTGGGGCCGTAGCTGATGACGGCGACACGGGTCATGCGCGGGGCCTCGCATTCGGTCGGGGGGCGGTGTGGGTCGAAGGCTGGGGGTGGCCGCTTGCCTCGCCGTCAGCGGCGACGGCCAGGGGGCCCTTGAGCCCGCGCGCCGCGAGGAGAGCGGCCAGGCACGTGGCCACGAGGCCCTGTCCCGCCGCGTACAGCCAGAAGTTCTCCGTCTGGCCGGCTGACTGGGAGGCCGAATAGAGCTGTCCACCGACGAGGCCGCTGGCGAACGAGCCGACGCCGAGGGCCAGGCGCTGGCTGCCGATGGCGAGCGTGGGGCGGTGTGGCAGGGCACGCAGCGCTTCCAGTTCGTTCTTGAGGAACATCACCCCCTCGCCGACGCTGACGAGCACGGTTCCGAGCAGGATGAACGCCACCGACCCCTGGATGAAGGCGAGGAAGCCGAGCGTGAGGCTCGGGAAGCCGACGGCAGCCGCGGTGGTGTAGCGGGTGCGGCCGATCCATGTGGCTGCCAGCGGCTGGCCCACGACGATGAGGACGCTGTTGAGGACCAGGGCCAGGCTGAAGAGGAACGCCGGGTAGGCATCGGTGACGAACACGCCCAGGTAGTTCTGGAAGTACCAGTAGACATAGGCCGTCAGGAGCGTGACCACGGCCGGTGCGGCCATGAGGGCCCGTGCCCAGTCGCCGCGGGAGCCACCGCCGCGGCCGACGGCGGCTCTCCTGGCGTCGCGGGGCAGGATGAGCAGGTGAAGCACGGTCGTCACGCCGAACATCAGGGTGACCAGGGTGAAGACCACGAACGGGAAGCGGGCGATGAGCACCCCCGAGATGAGGGTTCCCAACGCCATTCCGGTGTTCAGAGCCGAGTTGTTGACCGAGAGCAGCACGGGCCTGTGCCGTTCCGGCACCTCCCCGACCAGGTATGCCTTGTTGGCCGGGGAATACAACGCGTCGCCGAACGCCGCCAGCAGGACGGCGGCCACGGCCAGTTTCGGCATCGAAAGGCCCGCCGCGAACAGGCCGAAGCCGCACGTGCGCACGATGAGCCCGAGGAGCATGGTGCGCTTGAGGCCGAGGCGTTCGGCGACCAGGCTTCCGCCGAGTGCGCCGGAGAACTGCAGAATGGTCGTGAGGCCCAGCAGCAGTCCGACGAACCCCATCGCCATGCCGAGGCGTTCGTGCAGCAGGATGGCGAGGAACGGCAGCACCATGAAACTGGCCAGCGGCATGAAGAAGGACGTGGCCAGGAGGAATCGCAGACCTGGCGGCAGCGCGGCGAGGCCCGACCACGCGTCAGAACGTCGGATGCCAGACATCGCCGTCCTCGAATTCGATCCAATAGGCGCGCTCGATCTCCCGTTTCGTCCGGTCGGCGGCCTCGTAGTCGGGTACGTGGAGCCAGATCAGGCCCGGGCGCCGGGTGTTGTCCTAGACCGGGAGGGGCACCTCGCCGGGGCGGATCCCGATCTCGAAGTCGTCCACCCCCTCGATGCCGCGGAGCAGTTCGGGGTCGGCACACCGGACCACCCGCTTGCGGGGTGGGATCAGCGAGATCACCATGCCGACGCTGGTGGCGGGCGGCAGGTGGGGGGAGCGTACGGTCTCGCCGCCCGGGAGGAGACTGCGCAGGATCGTCCCCACCTGGTCCACGCCCGTGGCGTGTTCGACCATGCCGTAGATGCGGTAGCCGCCGATCCGCGGCTGGGACTCGATGACGATCGCCCGGCCGTCCTTGGTGACCTTGACTTCGGTGTGCGTCAGGCCCCAGGTGTGCCCGATAGCGTCGAGGAACGCGAGCACCGTCCGGGCCACGGTGTCCAGATGCCGGCTGTGTGCGGCCGGCGGCGGTACCGCGGTCTCGATGAGCGCCAGGTTCGGATAGGGGGCCAGGCGGGAGGAGGAGATGCCTGCGATGGCGTGCCGGCCGTCGAGCGTCACCGTCTCGACACTGTGGAGAAAGTCCCCTTCGATGAACTCCTCGGCCAGGTAAGGACCCTTGTTCCAGAACTCCGCGTCGTCGAGGAGGTTCCGCAGTTCGTCGAACGTGGTGAGCTGGCGTATGCCCACGCTGCCCGCCCCCGCGACGGGTTTGACGATCAGTGGCAGTCCATAGCGGGCGTGGAACTTCTCCAGCTCCTCGCCGTTTGCCACACGGGCCCAGCCCAGGGCGAGGCCGGGGTGGCAGGCGAGGATGTCGCGCATGCGGTCCTTGTAGTGAGTGGCCGCCACCGTGGCGAGTGGCAGTCCTTTGATGCCGAGCGCGTCGGCGATGAGGGCGCAGCTCTCGAGACCGTGCTCGCCGAATGTGATGGCCGCGTCCAAAGGGCGCTCGTCGTGGATGGCGCGGGCTTCCTGGAGACACGCGACGGTCTGATCGGCCGGCACCGGGAGAGCGTGCCGGCAGGCGCTGAGGATCTCCATGTCGCGCGAGGAGAAGTGGGAGGTGCTGCCGATGAAACTCACCTCGAACCCCAGCCCCAATGCCTGTTCCACGACTCCGGCCCAACCGCTGAGGACGAGAAGATGAGGGGCGCGCTCAGACACGGCTGCCTCCCTCCATCCGCACCCGAAGCTGTCCCGCTGCCGACAGCGCGTTCTGCAGGGCCAGGTGGGCGCTGGCGCCAGTGGCCAGGAGCATGGCGACACAGCCGTCCTGGTCGGTCACCGACCGAACGTGGGTGCCCGGCGTGAGTACGGGATACAGCACCGGGACACCGGGATGCTCCCCGAGCTCCTCGGTACCGGTGATCTCGCGGTATGTGCCCGGCTCAGGGGCGTAGACAAGCACCTGCGCCGCGCCGCGTCCGCACGTCAGGGGCGCGTCGAGGAGCCCGGGCCTGCGCCGAAGCGCGAGGTCGATGAAGGCGCGGTAGACGTTGCAGTCGAAGCTGTGACCGATCGCCTCGCCGACGAGGGCTCCGGCGAGACGCGGGTTGATCTCGACGACCTCGAACCCCTGGCGGGTCATGATGAATTCGGTGTGGGCGAACCCCTCCGTGTAGCCGGTGACCTTGAGGACCTGTTCGATCCACCGCACCAGGTCGGCGCCCAGATCGGAGGGCAGCGAGACAGGGAAGCTGAGCGCTTCCTCACGAAAGACCGGTGGCGCGGAGAGCTGGCGGCTGTTCACGCCGAGGACGCGCGTGTGCCCGCCCCAGGACAGCGTCTCCACGCTGTAGAGCGGCCCGCGGAAGTAGGGCTCGGCCGTGGCATGGCCCCGCAGGGAGCATTCCCTGACCTCGCGGAGCACCCGTTCGAGGTCGCCCGGGGTACGGGCCAGCCAGATGTGCTCGCTTGACGTGCCGGCGCTGTCCTTGACGATGAGGGGCAGCCCGACCCGCTCGGCCAAGCGGGCGGCACCCTCCTCGTCCCCCACACTCGTGCCCGGCGCGCGGGAAAGCCCATGCTCGTACAGGCAGCTGCGGAGTGCTGTCTTGTCGCGGGCCAGGCGAATGCCCTCGGGCTCAGGTCCGCCGAGCCCGAGCTCCTCCCGTACCGCGAGGGCGACCAGGCTGGAGGTGTCCGTAGTGCTGAGCAGCCCTGCCACATCGCCGATCCGCCGTGCCACGTCGGTCACGGCGACGGCGTCCTGTGTGTCCACGTCATGGATGGTCAGGTGGTCCCGGTCCACCACCGTGAGTTCGTACGCGTATTCGGAGCGGTCCTGCGTCAGCAGGTGCACATGCAGCCCCTCCTCGGCTGCGGCGGCCACCAGTCGGCTCATGCCGAACTGCAGCCATTCCAGGGCGAGGACATTTCGGCCTCCGTGCTTGGTCACAGCAAATCCCCTCTCAGGGCTAGGGAGTGCACATCACGCCCGGCCACCGGCCCCGGTCACCGACGCGGCGCCGGGTTGCCGGGCGGCCGGGACCTCGGCGGGGCCCATCCGGCGGGCGGACGCCACGATCACGAGCATCAGCAGGGTGACCAGGGCGAAGGCCGAGCGCAGGCCGGTGGTGTCGGCGATCACGCCGACCAGCGCCGGGGCGCTGAGGCTGGCGCTGTACGTGGCGGTGGAGACCCCCGCCACCGCCTGGGCCGGATGGACACCGCAGCGGCCCGCGGCAGAGAACGCCATCGGCACGATCACCGCGATCCCGGTGGCGAGCAGGACGAAGCCCGCCACCGCGACCGCGGGCGCCGTGGCCGAGGCGGCCATGAGCGCACCGCAGCAGGCCACGATGCCGCCACCCCGCACGCAGCGCACGGGGCCCAGGCGGCGCACGGCCAGGTCGCCGCCCAGCCGCAGCGTCGCCATGGTGCACGCGAACGCGGCGTAGGCCCGCCGCCGCGGCCACCGCCTCGGAAGACCCGACGGTCTCCTTGAGGTGGATCGCGGACCAGTTGACGGCCGAGCCTTCCGCGAAGCAGGCGCAGAACGCGGCAGGCCGAGGAGGAGCACCGCCCCCGTGGGCACGGTGAAGCGCCGGGGTGCCGGGAGCCGTTTCGGTCCCTCCCGGTCACGTCGCGGCAGGGCACTGCCGACCAGCCAGGCGATCACCGTGAGCACCAGGGAGACACCTGCCAGGTGCCATGCGTACCGCACGCCGATCGCGGACATCAGCACGCCGACTCCCGATCCCGCGAAGGTGCCGACACTCCACAGGCCGTGCAAGCCCGACACCACGGGCTTGCCCAGGCGTTCCTCCACACGCACGCCCAGGACGTTGATCGCCACCGTGGCGCCGCCGGAGGCAGCTCCGAAGCAGAGGAAGACCGGGAAGAGCGTCCAGGGCTGTGGAGCCAGCGCCGGCAACAGGAGCGCGATACCCCAGATGCTGACCAGCAGCCGGGCGGCGGCTCGCTCGCCGAGCGCGTAGACGATCCGGCCGACGAAGGGTGTCACGGCGAGACCGCCCACGGCCTGCAGCGTCAGCGCCGCGCCGAGGAAGCCTGCGGTGACCCCGAGGCCGTCGCTGAGCGCGGGGATGCGCGAGGCGAGACTGCCGGTCGAGGTGCCGTGGACGGCGAACAGCAGGGAGACGGCGAGCCGTTCGCTGGGCGCCCTCATGCCCGGGTCCGCTCTTCGGCCCGGGCTCGGGTCGGCGCGTCGGCTGCGGGGACGGCGGGCAACTCGTCCTCCGTACCGAGGCGACGCTCGCTGAAGAGACGACGGTCGTCACTGGTCAGACAGGTGCCGGTGGCGAGGTCGAACTCCCAGCCGTGGAGTTGACAGGTCAGGATTCCTCCCTCGACCACCCCGAAGCGCTCCAGGTCGGCGCCGAGATGCGGGCAGTGCCGTTGCACGACGTAGTCGCCGGCGCGTGCCAGGGGGCCGATTCCGTCCCGCTCGGCGTAGTAGCGCTCCACATAGTCGAGACCCGCGGGTGAGAGCGCCTGCAGGAAGCTGAAGACGTACTCGTTGTACGGCCCCTTGCGCGCGGCGCTGAACCGGCAGGACAGAAAGAGATGGTTGACCCAGTCCTGCTCCCTGCGGCGCACCAGACCTTCGATGAGCGGGCGGGCGATCCGGAAGGTGTAGCAGCAGTCCTGCCCGTCCCAGCGGACGACGTGGCGGTCGAGGAAGTCCGGCACGATGCGCTCCTCGGAGGGCGCCTCGGCTGCGGCTTCCGTACCTGTGCACGGACGGACGTCGAGGAGGATCCTTTCGTTGATCCCCGCGCAGATGTGGTCGGCCCGGCTCATCAGCGGCTCCACCCACTCGGAGAGCCGGCCCAGGAGGTCACTGGTGTCGCGCGGCCATGAGCCGCGCTCGGCGTCGATGACCGGCCTCGACCGCTCCTGGTACCGCTTCAGGTAGCTCCTGCGGTCGAGGTAGACGTCGTCGATGACCGCCTGGGGCACTGGCTCGATGGAACACGTGCCGTCGCCGCGCAACTCCACAGTCGTCCCCGGCAGGAACAGGTGGCCGTTGTCGCAGAACGATCCGCGTGAAGTCGGAGAAGTCCACGTCGCCGAATCGGTGACAGTGGACTTCGACTGGGCGCACCCCTTCGTCCGAAGGAAAGGGGACAGGCCCGCCCGGTGAAACTGTCGAGACCATCCTGAACACTCCCTCGTCTAGCGGACTTGAGAGCAATTCTTGGCTTTTCAATCGCAGGTCCGCTAGACCTTCGGGACACCAGCAAGTTGCGTTGCAGCAAACTGTGGAAGCGGCCCTCCGGGATCCCATGCGATCCTTCCTTGGTCGCATCGGCGAGATTACGTCGACGGTCCACCGGAATAAACCAAGCACCGTACGGCTACACCGCATTCGATCCCCGAGAAATTCATGACCCTGCATCATGTGGCAGTCCGGGCCTGCCTTGCCGGAACGTACGGTCCTGAGTTGCTGGAGACGGGATTCTCGGCGCAGGAAGCTGTCACGAGCGCACCGACCCGGTCGCCGAGCAGGAGCACCGAGAAGCCGGTGGCCACCATCAACACCAGGTAGAAGAGGCTGGTGACTTGGTCCGTTCCATGATGGCGCAACAGGTGGTACAGCAGCCCGACCCCGAGTATGGAGTTCACCAGCGTGGTCCAGAACAGCACAGGCCAGAACCCGGTCGTGAACTCGACGCTCCAGCCTTCCGCGCCCACCGCGGGCGGAACCATGACCACCGAGGCCGCGACGAGCTGCACCGCACTGCCGCTGACGGGATCCGTGTCCCGGCAGAACCTCTTCTGGTACACGGTGCCGAGCGAGATGCCCACCAAGCCCAGGGTCACGAAGCCGAATCCCGCCACGTACTGCGAGGACCAGCGCACGCTCTCCGACATCATCAGCGCGACGCCCGTGAAGCCGAGCACCAGGCCGAGTCCCGCGCGCAGGCCGACGGACTCCCGCAGCAGCGGTACCGCGAGCAACGAGGCGACCAGGGGGTAGAGCGCGGTGATCAGTGCCGCCAGGCCGGGTGGGACGCCGAGAGCCATCCCCTGACAGATGCTGGAGAACTGCACAGCCTGGACGAGGACGCCGACGACACACAGGTGGAGCAGTTGCACACGTCCCGGAAACCGTCGGCGCCGCAGGGCCATCCAGAGCAAGAGCACAGTGCCGGCGAGGGCGAAGCGCAGCGCGGCGAAGGTGTAGGGCGCCGCGTGCCGCAGGCCGAGGCTGCCCGAGATGAAGCCCGAGCTCCACACCACGGCCAGGGCCGCGCGGGCGCCGAGGTCACCGGTGAGTGTGAGCGCGACCTCGGTGTCGGAACGCCCAAGGGATCGCTGTCCAGGACCGTCGTGAACGGTAGGGAGCGCTGTGCATGCGGACTGGTCAACGTGCCCCGCACCCAGGGTCTGTCAGTACAGCATGGAGAAGATGACTCCCACGAATTGCGTGAATTCATCCGTGTCATTGCGAAAGGAGTGCGGGTGCCCGGCGGACCAGCGCGCACAGTCACCGGCTCGCAGCTCGTGGTCGATCCCGTTGTACGTGACCGTGATGCGGCCCTTGGTGACCACGATGAAATCGGACCCCTCGTGCTGCAGCTCTTCGAGCAGCCCTGAATGCGGCTGGAACTCTCCGGTCACCACTTGGAATCCCAGCTCGGGAGAGCGGAGCACGCGATATACCACTCCCGGCGCCCGCTCGAGAAACTCCTGCTTCTCGGCCGGGTAGACGGAGACGGTGGAGCGGCCCCGCGAGAAGCCGAGGAAGGACCCGATGTCATGGTCGAACACCTTCGCCAAGCGTCCCAGCCGTTCCAGCGAAATATCGGTCTCGCACCGCTCCAGAGCCGCCAGGAACGACACCGAGAGCCCGCACTCCGTGGCGACCTGCCGCAGTGACATCCCCCGGTGCGTGCGCAGCCTTCGCAGGACCTGACCAGGCGGCGGATAGCCGAGTTCGGGGTCCGGTCCCGATGCGTCGCCCCTGGTGACTGGGCGGGTGTTGGTCATGAGGGTCTCCTGGGATCTAGAGCTGAACGACTCCTTTACCCGACAGACTCGCAGGCGAGCAAGCCCTGCTGCGCAGTGATCAGTCCGAGCTGGAACCGGCTACGGGCCCCCAGGGTCTGATACATCTTCGCGATATGGCTACGGCAAGTGCGCACGCTCACGCCGACGCGCCGGGCCACCACTTCGTCCGTCTCCCCCTCAGCCAGCAGCTCAAGGATGCTCCGTCGGACTCCGGAGACCAGCTCGGCGGTCTCGAGCGAACGCAACTGCCCGTCGAAGGGCTTTGCGGCCCGCCAGCTCCGCTCGAACGCCTTGGTCAGAAACTCCACCACGCCGGGTTGATGGATCGCCATGGCGAGCGCCTGGTCACCCTCGGAGGGAATGAACGCGACCTCCCGGTCGAAGATGAGCAGCCGGTCGAAGGCACCACTCAGTGTGCGCACGGCACCGCCGCGGCCCGAGGCCTGCTTCGCGCATTCGCGGACGGGCGCCGAGAACCGGGCGACGTCCTGGTACACCACCCGGGCCGAGACCCCGCGCGCGAGCAGGCCCAGCGCGAGCTGCCCCAGGTCCCATCCCGCGTCCGGCCCGGCCCTGTCCACCGGATCGCAGATCAGCACCTCGCCGGAGCACCGCTCGGCAGCCACCGCAATCTCCGCTTCGATAGCCTCATTTCCCAGGAGGGTGCAGAACGCCTCCGCGGTACGCAGCTCACGCAGCGCCTGCTCGTGAACGCCCTGGAAGCCGGCCATCTCCCTACGGATCTGTTCCGACTGACGCTCCATGCGAGACATCTGCAGGTGCAGGGGGGCGAGCCTGCGCACAGCCGCCGTCTGCGGCGTGATGGGCACGCACGTATCCCTGTCTCCAGGCATCGGCTGCAACAGGTGCGCCTCGATCAGTTCCTGGGCGACCCTCTGGACGCGCGACCTCGACCAGCCCAGCTTCTGGGCGACGGACGCGATGTCGATCACATGAGAGCGCACTGCTAACCGGTACAGGTCCTCTTGATCCTCGCTCATCGGCTTCGAACCCTGCTTGCGCAGCGTTAGTTCCATGCTCGTAGCCCCCATCATGGCTCGATTGACTGGCGCGTCTGCCGGGGTTGTGCCTGGACTGACAGGAAGAGGCTGTGCAAAATAACGGACAAGCGTCCTTGATAGTGTACGACCCTTGGTCCAAACCTTGTCAACAGCAGCGGATCGGGGCACCGCCCAGCCGCGTGCATGCATCCGCTCGCCGGCCGCACACCTGGACTCTGAGGAGGCCCGTCATGTCACCTCTACAAGGCAGTTCAGGCGAGTTCGGGACTGAGGGACGGGTCTCACTGGTGGATGACGGAACGTCGAGGTCTCCGGCGTCATGCGTCCGAGCCGCTGCGACGACCGGCCCTCTCCCCCGTGTGTGCCCCCCCCCCCCCCCCCCCCCCCCCCCCCCCCCCCCCCCCCCCCCCCCCCCCCCCCCCCCCCCCCCCCCCCCCCCCCCCCCCCCCCCCCCCCCCCCCCCCCCCCCCCCCCCCCCCCCCCCCCCCCCCCCCCCCCCCCCCCCCCCCCCCCCCCCCCCCCCCCCCCCCCCCCCCCCCCCCCCCCCCCCCCCCCCCCCCCGAGGTCTCCGGCGTCATGCGTCCGAGCC
>NZ_JASKYT010000013.1:0-40419 GCF_041028275.1 Streptomyces sp. PU-14G | reverse complement strand
GGACTGGAGGGGSCCCGGCCCCCCGCCAAGGAGCCGGGGCCGGGCCCCCTCCAGTCCAAGGCGCGATGACCGCAGGGGCACCACGGCGCGGGGTCTCCGCTCGCGCATGCTGTGATGCCACGGCATGCTCATGGCACGCACCCGCCGGCCGGCCGTGCGAGCCCGTCTCGGACGGCTTCGCCGCACCGTCACCGCCGCGGCACTCCTGATCGGGCTCCGCTCGTGCCCGGAGGCATAACCGACGGCCGCCCGCACCCTCCCAAGCGGGCCAAGAGCCGACGCAGCAGGGCCACAACGGGCTGCGACCGGACATACGGTCAGCTTGGGCGCGTGCTCGTGACTGCCCCCAACGCTCCCCTACGACCGGGCTGCTCTCCACGCTCGTGCCGACGTCTGGCAGGACTGGCTGCTGTGAGCCCGGGCCGGCGCCGAACACCATCCCGACGGCCAGAGCCCGAACCAGCCGATTGTCGACATGAACCCTTCACCGTCGGCACGTATGGAAGCCATCGCCATGCCCGCGGCAAACAGGGCATTGCGGGCCGGCAGCCGACACCAGGGACGCAGCCGGACCACGCTGTGCAGGAGGACGACTGCGCGTCACGCGTTGCCCACCGTGGCGCTGGTCCCGGGAGTCTCCATGCGGTGGCGGCCGGGCCGACGGCGGCCGGCCACCAGACGGGAGAAGACATGGACCTACGGCTGCTTGGGCAACAGGCACAGCACACGCCGGCGCGGTCCCGGACATCATCGACACACATTCCACGGCCAGGCCCGACCCACCTGCCGCCTTCCCTCGTCCGTCAGCTGCGGCAACCGTCAGTTGGCCGTCCAACCGCCGTCCACGGCCAGCGCCGAACCCGTGGCGAAGGAAGCGCGGTCGCTGCACAGCCACAGGGCCGCCTGGGCGATCTCGACGGGATCTGCCATGCGCTTCTGCATCTGACGGGCGACGAACGCCTTCCCCAACTCCGGGTAGGCATCCACCGCTTGGTCGATCATCTCCGTGCGGGTGGTGCCGACAACGAGCGTGTTGATGCGAATATCGTGTGCCGCGTACTCGGCCGCTGCAGCCCTGGTCATACCGAGCACCGCGTGCTTCGCTGCGGCGTAGGGCACGGGCGCTCCAGTGGCCCCCATGGCCGCGGTGCTGGACGTGTTGACGATCGCGCCCTTGCCCGCTTCGAGCATCACCGGGATCTGGGAGCGCAGACAGTTCCAGGTGCCGCTGACGTTGACGGCCATCGTGCGGTCGAAGACGGCCTGGTCCAGCTCGTGCATCGGGGACAGGTCTTCACCGGCGAAACCCGCGTTGTTGAATGCCGCGTCCAGGGCGCCGAAGTGCTCGCGAGCCGCGTCCACGGCGCGCTGTACGTCCTCGGGGACCGCGACATCGCCCGTGCTGATCGCTGCCCGGCCGCCCGAGTCGTTTATCTCCTGGGCCAGTCGCTTCAGTACGTCCTGGCGGCGGGCCATCAGGAGAACCGCAGCCCCCTCAGCGGCGAACAGACGAGCTGCTGCCTCTCCGATACCGCTCGACGCGCCCGTGATCATGACGGTCTTACCGGCCAGCATTCCATGCGTATCACTCATCCGCCGATTGAAACCCCTGAGGATCACGGAGCGCACCCACCCCTGGGTATGCCCGGCCGATCAGGTCCTCAGCCACGTGACCGGCTTTCGACGAACGAGCGAGAGGTGCTCTCGTGCAACGAACCGGGTACGGCGCAGGCCAGGCTGCCAAACGCCTGAAGGTGCCCGCAGCGGCCCCCCGGCAGGGCACGCCCAGCAAGCGGACGCTGCCGACGGTTCAGGTCAACGGCTCCGCGATGACGACCGTCGGCAGCGGCCCTGCCACAGCCTCCGGGTCCACCAGCAGCCCGAATTCATCCTCCACCGCTTCGAGTGCGGCAGCCGGGTCGGAGAGTTCATCATCGACCTCGTCATCGGGAAGGAAGAAGCCCATCCTCTCCAGAGCGCGGTTGAGCCGGTCGGCTCCGGGACCGGAAGCCGGCTCGAAGGTCCACGCGTTGAATCGGGCGAGTACCTGCCCGTCCTGTATGTGTGCGACGTGTGTGGTCGAAGCGATCAGGGACCAAACAGAGACCGCTTCCGTACCTGCCGACAGACGTTCCAGCACCGGTGTGCGATGACCAAAGCCAGAGTGCCCGTTCACGTCGAACACGTATGCCCATTCTGCTCCCTCCGGGCAATAGATCCGCACGGCCCCGCTGTCCAGGCCCAGATGCTCGACCCCGTCCTTGGCCCCGTATCGCGGCAAAGGCTCCTTCCCGCTGTGACCGAGCCGTTCCAGTACGTCGGCTTCATCCAGCCCCCGCACCGCCGTCACGCAGAACTGCTCTTCGCCCAGTGCCTCGAACAATGACGACGTCACAACTCGCCTCTCCCCACACGACCGGTCGAGTCCAACCTACGACATCACCCCACGTGCCTCCCGGCACGGCTGGAGTACTTCCGCTCCTGCTGGAACCCGGAACACTGGACGCACGTGCTCCGCGCTGTTCTTGGCGAACCCAGGAGGGTGGCGCCGAGCGCAGCGGGGGCGTGAGCCCGCTGGCAAGGTCGCATCATGCGCCTCCTGAACCGGACAGGACGAGAGCAGCGGCAGACGGCCGTGCGCGGAAGCGGAGGCCTGTCATGGTCAAGGCGTGCCATAGTGCCGAGCGACCGTGCGTGAATCGAGCCGCGGCCGGAGCTGTCGTGCGCCCGGCGGGGAGGGACAGAGGCGATGCTGAAGGCCGGAGCAAGGCCGATATCGCAGCGGTGGAAGGGGCTGCCGGTGCATTCCGTGCTTTTCTCCATTCCGGCTCTGCTGCTTCTCGCTTCGATTGCCCTGGTGCTGCTGCCGGTCGAGGCCAACGAGGATCCCACCGACCCGACCGCGTCGGTGCGGGAGAAGTGTGGGTCCCTCCTCTCCCCCCGCACGGTCGATCACGCGGCTGGGCGCCCCTCCATCACACCCGTGTGCGAGTACGCCAGGAAGGCCCGGTGGAGCTCGACCGGGCAGCTCCTGGCCTGGGGGGCCGCAACCACCGCGCTCGTCGGCGCCATACACATCCGACGGCGACGCCATCGGAGCCGCTCAGCCCCAGAGCCACGGCAGGTCAGCGACAGGTGAAACACGGGCGTGGCGCAAGGCAGTCACTGTGCGGCGGCTTTCCGTACTGAGAAGCGGCAGCACCGCGTCCACCGCGGCTACCACTTCGCACCAGCGGTTCTTCTCAGGACTCTGTCATCAACCACGCTCAAGGGCATGGCAGATCGAACGCCTTTCCAGGGTGTGGCTGCTGTCGGGGCGGCACGTTGTACGCAGTTTTCTCTTGGCCGCACCGGTCGGTATGCGTACTCTGACCGCAGAGCCACGACTTGGGGAGGGTGGCCGCAATGGGAAAGCTGATCGCGGTGGACCGCGGTGACGGTACGGGCTGCTACTACGCCGTCGACGCCACGACCCGCCAGTCGGTGGGTGAGGTCATTCCCAGCGACGTTTACCCCGGCAACTACAGGGCTGGGGTATATCACCCCACTCACGGTGTGGTGTTCGTGAAGGTATCCGGCGGCTCGGAAACTCTGGTCGACTTGACGCAGGTGGGCACCGAGGAGTTCGTCACCGTCCAGGAAGCCTTGGCTGCGATCTCCAGAAACCGGCGCAGTTGAGCGAGCTCGCTCGGCTGATGCTGGTCGTCCTGGACGAGGACGGCTGGGAGATGAGAAGGACAGTGAAATGCCTCCGGTGAACGGACCGAACAGCACGCGCCGCTGAGCAAGCCGTCGGCCGCCCGCTTCGCACAGTGCGGGAAGGGCGTGCATCCGGGGCGCGGTGAGGCCGGGGATGCTGCCGGACTCGACCTCGGAGACCCACAGCGGGGTGCCGTCCGGCTCGGCGAGGAACTGGATGTTGCCGCCGGATGCCTTGTGCTTCTGGGCTGAACCACAAGTCGTTGCCGTTCTCGCGGACACCGACGAGGCGGTCCGACTCGATCAACGTGCCGTCGAAGACCAGGTGCGTCACGCCCTCGCGCCGGCAGCGAGCGAGGACATCGTGCACGTCGGGGGCCCTTCATCACCCACCCGAGTGATCTATGACTGGATGTCCAATACGGCACATGATGTCGGGTAGTCCCGTTCGGGGTGGGCGACCGCCTGCCGGGAGAAGGGGAGGGTCATTCATGAGCAATGTGCTCACGTGTGCTTCAGCGGGACGGCTTGCACGCGAGACGAAGGCGAGGTGTCGCGTGAGGGCAGCGACAAGAGGACCTACAGTCCCGGGACGGGCTATATCCCGGTCCGTATCCACAAGGAGATCACCGGCGATCTGGCCGCCACCAGTCCCAGCGTGACGGTGCGCGGCGTGGGCGAGAACGACTGGGCGGTGCCTCGGAACGCCAGCGAGCCGCTGGTTCTGACCGGCCCGCTGACCGTTCCCCGGGACCTGCTGGCCAGCACTCAGGTGTACTCCGGCGGCGATCGGTGGTCGACGCTGTCGCAGGCGGCGGGCCAGGAGGCCGCCGCTCTCGCCCTGCACGGCGCGAACCTCTCGGCGCGCAGCGACGCGGAGGCGTACAACTTCATCGGGCACAGCAGGGGCGCCATGGAATGCATCATGGCTGCTTGGTTCCTCTACGCGTACGGCCGCAAGGACGTGCCAGTGCGCATTTTCGCGATCGACCCTGTTCCCGGCCCCGGGGACTGGTACGGGATCATCACCCAGCTGCCGCCGAACGTCGCCGAGTATGTCGGCATCACGGCCTGGGACCACCTCGACAGCGGCTTCAACGGGCTGGTGCCGCGGCCCACCGCCAAGATGGCCGGCAGCTTCGCGACCACGAACCTGGGGAAGACCTGGAGCACACTGGCGGACGACTGCCAACTCGCGGACCCGCTGGAGGCGATCGAGCCGAGCCCGGCGCAGCCCACCGGCTACCGGCTGTTCGCATCCCGAGGGAGGCACGGGACGGTCGCCGGTAACATGACCAGCGACGGCAAGTACGACCCGATCAACGTCAGCGAGAGCGCCGCGCGGGTGCCGGAGCTTGTCTACGGGCTGGCCCGGGCCCATCTCACCGCTTGGGGGACGGAGTTCCTGGTGGGGTCGGAGGCCGACTCCGCCGCGCTGCCGCTGCGGCAGGAGAGCAACCTCGACCACGCGCTGTTCGACACGATGGGCGGCGGGACGCCACGTGACAGCTACCTGCTGGGGCGCCCCTACGTGCGGCGGGTCTCGTCGATCTCCGGGCTGGACCCGTCCGACTACTACTACCTCGAAGATGTGGTGGGGAACCCGCCGCATCAGCAGCCGTATCCCGTGACCGCCGCCCGCGCGGGCTCCGGCTGGGTGCACTGGAACTTTCTTTAGGCGAGGGGCAACGGGGAAAGCCGCGGCAACGAGTGAATCGAGGACCACGGACGGCGGATCGAAAGCGAGCTACTCTGAGACCTCTTGATCATCCTGGCTCGAGTGGGTTTTTGCTCCAACGAAATGATCTTCACGACATGATCTACGCCGTGTCGAGGCAGGTGGCGGGGTTCGACCGAGCCCCGGTTGCGGGCAGACGTGAAGACCTTGGTAGGACAGGTCTCTCTCACAAGATTGTCCGCTGAACCAGAGGCTTCACGTGGGTCGCCTACAGTGCCACGCTCGATGTCCCGCGCCACGTGGCGGGGTGCCTCGCCCGGCTGCTGGCCGCTCACCGGCGGCGGACCGGCATCCCGAGGAGGTCCCGCGCGCTCGGGCCGTTCCGCCAGGCGGTGCTGGTGCTGCGCTGGTTCCGCGAGCGGGGCTGCGTGCACTGTATAGCCCGTGACGCCGGCGTCTCCCGGGCCACCGGCTACCGCTTACCTGCACGAGGGCATCGACATCCTCGCCGAGCGGGCCCCCGGACCTGCACGATGTCCTCGCTCGCTGCCGGCGCGAGGGCGTGACGCACGTTCCCCGCCCCGACCGAAGAAGCAACGAAGGCGGAGACGCTACGCCGTTGGCGGCCCGGAGGGCCGGCCTCCAGTCGGCTTGCGCCACACGGAGATGTGCCGAGCTGACTCCTGGGTGAACGGAGCGCCGTTCCAGTCCGCGACGCGGCGTTCGAGCTCGAGCCCGGCGATCCGTGCCATCAAGTCGAGCTCTGCCGGCCAGGCGTACCGGTGCTGTGAGGTGTCGCGACGGTAGCGGCCGTCTTCGCCGTCGCGGGTGAAGTGGTGCGAGACGAGGATCTGCTCGCCCGGGTCCAAGGTGTCGAAGCCGAGATGCTGCTCGGAGACGTCGAACGGCACCGCGACCTGGCCGGGTGGCAGAAGCCGCAGTGGCGGCACACCCAGCTCGATGACGAATCGGCCGCCGGGCCTCAGATGACGTGCGGCGTTGCGGAAACACTCGACCTGCTCGTGCTGGGTGAGCAGGTTGGTGATGGTGTTGTAGACGAGATAGACGAGGGTGAAGTCGCCGGGGACGGTGGTGGTGGCCATGTCCCCGATGGCCACGGGAAGCGTGTCTCCCTCGACCTTCCGCCGCAGGACCGCTGCCATGTGTTCGGACAGTTCGATGCCGGCTACCGGCACGCCGCGCTGTTGGAGGGGGACGCCCACGCGTCCGGTTCCGATGGCGAACTCCAGTGCGCGGCCGTCTCCGGCGAGCTCAGCAAGGAAGGCGAGCGTCGGTTCGAGAACGGCGGCCGAGGACATCTCGCTCTCCTCGGCGTCGTAGCGGTCGGCGGTCGCACGTGTCCACAGCTCACTACTCGTCACGGGCGGTCATCTTGCCGGGCGCCGAGCGACCTGTCGACGCATTTGCCCGTCCGGGGTCACCGCCCGCGGAGCGGGCACCGGCCGCGGAGCGGGCACCGGCCGCGGAGCGGGCACCGGCTCACGGAAGGCCCTGCCCGGACGCCTGATCCCCGGAGCGGTCAGGCAGCGCCGTCCCGTGCGCCCCCGGCTGGCAACCAGAACGAAGAAGGTGGCGGTGTCAGGGTTGGGATTCGCCGGAGAACGCGGTGTCGACGACACCGGCGTAGGAGGAGGCGTCCTTGGGCCAGTCGCCATTGATGTCGGATGTCGAAGGTCATCTACGGGGTGCCGTTCCTGGTGGCGGCCATCGCGGACAGGGCACTGTTGGTGCCGCCCGTCTTGCCGTGGATGCGCGCGCCGCAGGAGAGGGTGACCGACTCCTCGACGAGGCGTCGGGCCAGGCGGAGCGGTGCGAGCCGCCCGGGTGTGTCCGTGTTCCTTGTGGTACGTACCGGGTGCGCCCGTGGGTTCACTGCTCGCTGGTGGTGGCCGACGCCTTGGCCGACGCGGGCACTGCGTGCCGGGCGGCGCGAGCGCTGCGCTCGGGGGACGCAGCACGGGTGCGTGGGATCGCGAGGGTGAGCAGCAGGCCGACGACCGAGGCGAGCACCGCGACCACGTAGGTCATGCGGAAACCGGCCTGAGTCGGTAGCTGCGTGGGGCCGAGCCGCATGGTCATGTTCGCCAGGATGGCTGCCATGACCGCGCTGGCGGTTGAGGTGCCGATGGAGCGCATGAGCGCGTTGATCCCGTTGGCGGACGCCGTCTCGGTCACGGGGACGGCGGCCATGATGAGGGCGGGCATGGCGGCGTAGGCGATGCCGACGCCGGCGCTGATGATCATCGAGGTGACGACGATCTGCCACACCTGCGACATCAGCAGCAGACCCGCGCCGTATCCCGCGCCGATGACGGCGATTCCCGTGAGCAGGGAGGTGCGGGCGCCGTACCGGGCGGTGAGCCGGGCGGAGACGGGCGAGAGAGCCATCATGACCAGGCCGCCCGGTGCCAGAGCGAGGCCCGCGGCCAGGATGGACTGGCCCAGCCCGTAGCCGGTGGCCTCGGGCGACTGCAGCAGCTGGGGCAGGGTCAGCGACATGGCGTACATGGCGAAACCGACCAGGATGGACGCCAGGTTGGTGAACAGCACGGGACGGCGCACGGTGACTCTGAGGTCCACCAGCGGCTGGGACGCACGCGTCTCGTACCAGCCCCACAGGGCCAGGACCACGGCGCCCGCCGCGAACAGGCCCAGTGTCGTACCGCTGGTCCAGCCCCAGTCGCCGCCCTTGGTGACCGGGAGCAGCAGGAGTACCAGGCCGCCTGCCAGACCGGCCGCGCCCGGCGCGTCGAACCGCCCGGGTGACAGGTGCGGGGACTCGGACAGCAGCAGCGTCACCAGCAGCAGGCAGACGGCGCCGAGGCCGGCGGCGAGCCAGAACAGGACGTGCCAGTCCGCGCTTTGGACGAGGGCGGCCGACACCGGCAGGCCGATCGCGCCACCCACGCCGAGCGTGGCACTGACCAGGGAGACGGCGCCGCCGACGCGGGCGGCCGGGAGCTCGTCGCGCAGGACGCTGATACCAACCGGTATGACACCGGTGGCCAGGCCCTGCAACGCACGTCCCACGATCACCGGGACCAGGCTGTCGGAGACGGCGCAGACGAGGGAGCCCACGACGAGCACGAGCAGGCTGGCGATGAGGACCCGCCGTTTGCCGTACATGTCACCGAGTCGGCCCGAGATGGGGGTGACCACGGCCGCCGCCAGGAGCGTGGCGGTGATCACCCACGACGCGTTGGAAGCCGAGGCGTCGAGTAGTTGCGGCAGCTGCGGGATGATCGGCACGACGAGTGTCTGCATGAGCGACACGACGATGCCGCTGAGGGCGATCACGGCGGTGATCGCGCCCGGCCCTCGCGTGCGAGGGGAACCGGTCGACAAGAGAGAGCTCCTTGAGAGTGTCTGCGGTCCGCGGGCACGAGCGCGGACGTGGAACGGACGGCCGGTTTATCCGGACTTCGGCGCGCCTGCGAGTGAGGGGGCGACGGCGGCCGGCTCAGGGCCGGTGAGCAGCTCGCGGCGCAGGCGCAGGACCTGTTTCGGGGCGTTCCAGCCGAGGACGGCGCACACCCGCCCGTCCGTCCGGTAGACCCCGGTGAAGCGCTCGTGTTCCGTATCGGCCTCACGTACCTCGAACTGCGCGTCGGGCATGATGTGCCCGTGTACGACGATCTTGTGCGGTCCCTGGTCCGTCCAGAAGAACGGCACCCGATCCAGCTCCCGGTGCTCACCCAGCAGATCCGCAGCGACCACGCGGGCCTGGTCGCTCGCGTGCATCCGGTGTTCCAGACGCAGGTGCGCACCGCGCGAGGGGCAGTACCAGGCCGCCACGTCGCCGCAGGCGTGGACGCCCGGTGCGGCGCGGCCGACGGCGTCACAGCGGATACCGTCGGACAGGTCGAGCCCCGTCGTGGCGCACCAGGCGACGTCCGGCAGCGAACCCATCGCGGTGAGCACGGTCTCGGCGGGCAGCCGTGTGCCGTCGTCCAGCAGCACCTCGAGGGCCCCGTCCGCGGGCAGTCCGTCGCCCTGGCGCACCGCCTCGACGGCGGTCCGGGTGAGTAGCGTGGCACCGGCTGCGGCGAGCCGTTCCCCGGCGACGGCACCGACCTGGCCGCCCAGCCCTGACAGCACGGTGGGCGTCGGGGTCACCAGGGTGACCTCGCACCCCAGGGACAGCGCCGTCCACGCCGTCTCGGTGCCCAGGAACCCGCCGCCCACCACGACCAGCCGATGCCCCGGACGCAACCGCCCGGCCAGGGCCTGCGCGTCATCGAGAGTCTTCAGCGTCACGGCGCCGGCAAGTTCCGCCGTACCGGGCAGTGTGCGGGGAATGACGCCGGTCGCGGCGACCAGGTCGGTGTACGACAGGACCGTTCCGTCGTCCAGGGAGACCGTGCGTGCGGTGAGGTCCGCCCCGGTGGCCCGGCGCCCCCGGTACACGGAGGCGCCGAGCCGCTTCAGGGCGTCGGGGTCGGCCAGCCGCAACTGTTCGGACCCCGACGCGCCCTTGAGGAAACGCTTGGACAGCGGCGGCCGGTCGTAAGGCGGATGGTCCTCCGCCCCGACGAGGGTGAGAGCGTCGTCGTAACCCAGGTGCCGCAGCTCCTGCGCCACGGCCAGGCCGGCGGCGCCCGTCCCGACGACGACGATGTGCCGGCTCATCGGCCGTCCATCGCGATCGCCGCGGCGGGGCACACCCGGGCGGCCTCCCGCACACGGGGGCGCTCGTGCTCCGGCGTCTCCTCGGAGAAGAGCACGGCGACACCGTCCTCGTCACGCTGGTCGAACACGTCCGGGGCGATCAGGACGCACTGGCCGGCGCCGACGCACTTGCCTTCGTCAATGGTGATCTTCATGTGTGGGCCTCCTACCAGGCGACGGTGAACGAGTTGAGTCCGTGGACACGGCTGTGCTGCTTGACGTCGTACGGGCCGGAATCTTCGGCCTCGCGCAGTGTGGGCACCCGCGTGAACAGGGTGCGGAAGGTCAGCAGCAGCTCCAGGCGGGCCAGCGCCTGGCCTAGACACTGATGCGTGCCGTGGCTGAACGCGAGGTGCCCGCGAGCCGGACGCCGTACGTCGAAGACATCCGGGTCCTCGAAGGCCGCGGCGTCGCGGTTGGCCGAGGGCAGGGAGATCAGCACACCTTCTCCGGCGCGGAGGGGGCAGCCGCCGACGGTCATCTCCTCCCGCACGGCGAACTGCCGCGGGTGCTGGGCCACGGACAGGTAGCGCAGCACTTCCTCGATCGCCTCGGTCTGCGCCGCCTCGTCGCCTGCGAGGAACAGGTCCCGCTGCTCGGGGTGGCGCAGGAACAGCGCGGTGCCCAGCCCGATCATGTTGCCCGTGGTCTCGAAGCCGGCGACGAGCAGGGTCATGGCGATGGTGACCAGTTCCCGCCGGTCGATCGTGCCGGGCAGCACCAGGTCGCGGGTCAGCTGCGAGAGCACGTCATCGCCGTCGGCGGCGCGTATCCTCTCCCCCACCAGCGCGTCCAGATACTCGGCAAGCTCGCCCAGAGCGACTCGCACCTCGTCCGGCTCCGCATCACCGGCCAGCGCACGGGCGGCGGCGTCCTGGAAGAAGGCGTGGTCGGCATAGGGCACGCCCAGCATCAGGCAGATGACCCGGGCCGGGATGGGCCGAGCCACCAGCGTGACCAGATCGGCGGGCGAGCCTGCCTCCAGCAGCTCGTCTACGGCCTCGTCGACCGTCCGCTGAATGTCCTCGCGCAGGGCATGCACACGCTTGACCGTGAAATGCCGGGCCAGGCGACGGCGCTGCGTCAGGTGGTCGGGGTCATCGGTGCGGATCAGGCTCTCGTTCTTGTCGTCCCGCTGCTGAACGTCGCTGGGACTGAACAGGGGGAAGCCGGGGCTGTCCAGCCGGGCGGAGAGGCCCGGGCTCGACAGGACGGCCTTGGCGTCCTCGTAGCGAGTGATCAACCGCGGCTGGGCGCCCTCCAGCGCCTGAACCCGCGGCAGCCCCGGAACGGCGCGGAGCCGGCCGAACTCGGCGGGCGGGCTGAACGGGCAGGCACGCGCCGTCGGATAGACGATAGCCGGTTGTCCCTCGGACGGATCTGCGCTCACGCGTTACTCCATTGCTCGTGGGAGGGGGAAGCAGAACAGTGCACGACTCGATGTTCATCATGCATCCGTTGTTCACAGTACACATGCAGTGCGCTATGCACAAACCGTTGGGGTGCGGGGCCAGGCGGCAGTGGGCGTGCGCGATGATGGGGCGACGCGTCGGCACAGGAAGGGCAGAGTCATGGACGAAGAAGAGCGCCGGCTCATCGAGCTCGAACGGGAGCTGACCCTCCTGTCCCGCCACTTCGTCGCCTCACGCGGGCCCCGTGCGGGCCAGGCCCTGGAACGCTCGGCCTACGTTCTGCTCACTCGCCTGGAAGCCGGCGAGCCCCTCACTCTCAAAGAGCTGGCCCACACCTTCCAGGTCGACGTCTCCACCATCAACCGCCAGGTCAGCGCCATGCTCCGGAAGAACCTGGTGGAGCGCATTCCCGACCCCGACGGCGGCATGGCACGCAAGTACCGGCCCACTGCCCTGGGCCTGGAACGGCTCCGAGCCGACCGGGAGATCAGCCTCGAAGGCGCGGCGCGCCTCATCGAGGCGACCGAGTGGACGGGCAAGACGACCGAGCACTTCCTGACCCTGCTGAGTCAACTCAACCAGAGCATCGAACGACTGGAGGGGCTGGCCCTGGCCCGCTCGCGGCAGGCGAGTGCCCCTTCCGACCCGACGAGCTGAAGCCCGCGAGAGGAGCTGTGTTGCTCCGCACCGAAAGCGGCATGTCACACGCCCTCGCCCAGCGCCAGCTCCACTTCACCCGCCGGGGGCGGGCATGGGGCAGCCGGGACCGCCGAGCACCCCTCGGGTCATCGCGGGGGGTATCGCGGGAGCCAACATCGGCACGGCCGCGGGCCGCCTCCTCCCGGGGGGGCCACTGCTACGGGTGCGTCGCAGCTGCGGCCTGAGCAGTTGCGGCCTGATCGGTCGCGGTCCGAGCGGTCGCGGCCCGAGCGGTCGCGGTCCGCCGGCCGGTACTTCGCGGGCGGCCTGCACAGCGACGTCAATCCGGTCACGCTCACAGCCGTCGACCGCACCAACGCCGAAGCGCTCCTCCCGCCTGGCCGCCACTCCCCCGCCGCCCGGGCGCGCGACTGCGCCGGGCCGCTCGACACGGCGTGGCATGCCTGACCTTCGAGCTCGTCCAGGCGGACGGGCCTCGTCCTGGCGCCAGGCATGCGGCAGTTCCCGTGGCGGGTGGTTGCGGCCTGTCCGCCGCCTCCGTCCGGGACGGGCGAGCTGCACGGGACGGGCCGGTGCGCCGCGCGACGGGGCGCCGCCCGGTCGGCCAGGGGCGTCCGGGAGGGTGGCGACCACCCCGATGAGCTGCCCTTATTGCCTGAATTGCGAACCTTTGCCCTAAGGGTCAAGCTGGACGAGACCCCGAGCGGAAAAGGAGATGAGCGTATGACTACGGACCGCACCGCCCCGCCCGAGACGGCGGCGCTGGCCGCAGAGGTCGAGCAACTGGTGAACAGCCCCGAACCCGACGGTGTCTTCCGCGACACCCGCGAGTGCGGCGCCGGACTGGTGCTGTTGGGCCTCCTGGTCGCATCGCCTCCGACCCCTCGCCCCAAGACGGACACCCGGTAGGGGGCGTCTTGAGCGAACAGGCACCGGCAGCAGCCGCACTGAGCGCTGTCATCGCTGATGCCGCTTGCGAGATCGCCCTCGCCCTCCGTGGCGAGGGCGACCCGTACGCGTTGACCAGGACGCTGCGGCAGGACGACGCGCTCGCACCGGCGGCGGTGCGGGTGCTGGGGGCCGACGCGCTGGCCCCGTACGCCGTACCCAGCCACCCGGGCCCGGACGGTGCGGGCGCGGCGGACGCGGCGATGGTGCAGGAGACGCTCGCCGCCTTTCCGCCCGACGGCGCCTCGGCGGTCTCCGGGTGGAGTTACCGCGGGCTGCTGGAAGCCGGCCGCACGCTGCTGCCCGGCCACGCGGCGCACTGGTCGCCGCCACCGGAGCCGGCCGGCGACTGGTTGGAGACCGACCCCTGGCCCCGGCTCTCGCACCGGGTCTCCCAGCTCGCGTCCATGGCACTGCCCGGCCTCGCCCCCACCCTCACGGCGCGGCTGGCCGAGCGCACCGACGATCTTGCCCGCGGCTTCGTCCGCGCGGTCCGCCGCCGTGACTGGCTGCAGTCGGCCGGGCTGGGCCGATGGCTGGCCGGGCTGCCGCACCCTCCACCGACCCTCGGTCTGGACAGTGGTCTGCGGTTCGTGGAGCAGATGAGCGGCGACCCACGGGTGGCCGTCCACGTGGCCGCCGCCCGACGTTTCTTCGGACAGGGCGGGTGACCGCCGTCCGCGCCGATACTCCGCCCCGCCAGGACGCGGCGGAGTGCGGCACCGCGCTGCTGGACACGTTGACGGGCGAAAGCCTGGAGTGGCTGGAGCGGCATGCCGGCTTCTTCCACCTCCCGCAGCACACCACCACCACCGCCGATCCGGATCTGACCCTCAAACCGCTGGGTGAACTGGCCGAGCTGAGCGCCCTGATCGCCGCCCGGCACCCGCTGCCCGCGCTGCGGGCACGAGCCAGGCGCCTGCTGGACCACGCCTGGCGGGAAACCCGCGAGGGCGCGGTCTTCGCCGAACTGGTCCGCGCCGAACCGCAGGCGACCTACCCCGTGGAGCTGTACGGCAGCTTCGCGCGCGCCGGGCTGCGCAACGCCGCCGCCGAGGAGCTGATGCGCACCACGACCGCGCTGCGGGGCTGGCGGGTCGCGCGCGACGACCACACGCGGACGCTCGCCGTGCTCAACGCCGAGGCCCGCATCGGACTACGGCGCCATGCCGCGTTCGACACGGTCCTGGCGCACACCCGTCTGGGCGTGCTCCCGGAGCCGTGGACGCTGGAGTGCGCGTCCGCGTACGGCCTCACCCACGACGTGTTCCACCTCACCGACTGGGGACGCTGTCCGGGCCGCCTGCCCGCCGCGTCCGCCGCATACTTGCGCACCTGGCTGCCCGCTTGGCTGGAGAGCTGGCTGGAGGAGGAGGTGTGGGACCTGGCGGGTGAACTGCTGGCCGTGACGGCCTGTCTGCCGAAAGCATCCGGCCACCCGGCCGCCTGGCGACGGCTGGCCGCCGCCAGGACACCCGACGGTGCCCTCCCTGAACGCGGCGAGCCGCTCCCCGCCGGCGCCGGCGCCGGCGAGGTCTTCCTGCACTGCTACCACTCCACCCTGGTACTGGCGTTCGCCGGCACCCTGGCCCGGACCGCGGCCCGCGGTGGCCGGGCGGCAGCTCAGGACAGCGAGGTGATCGCATGACGGTGACTGCTCCCCCCGCCCCTTGCGCGCTCCTGCACAGCGTCGGCGACCGCGCGCTGATCTGGCTGGACGCTCACCGCGACCACTTCCGGCTGACCGAGACGGACCGGGAGCGCGGATCCGCGCTGATTGAGCGCCTCAAGCCGGTCGGTGAACTGGCGCTCAACATGCGGATGCTCTTTCGCGAAGGTGTGGCGGGCAGCCGCCAGCACGAGCGGGCCGGCTCGCTGCTGGACTTCGCCTGGCGGGAGCTGCTGGACGGCGGCAACGTGCTCGCCTCTCTCCAGCACGACGAGCCGTTCTCACCCGTCCCGCTGGAGATCTACGCGATCTTCCACGAGCTGGGCCATCGCCATCCGGGACTGGAGCGCGCGCTGGAGACCACCCGGCGCACGGCCACCTGGCAGGCATTGGAGCTGCTGCCCAACAGGCGGCTCGGGCTGCTCAACGCCGAGCGCAGAATGGGTCTTGCGCCCAGGGGCGACATCGCCGAGGCGACGGCCGCCACCTGGCTGGGCCGGCACCCGGAGCCGTGGGCGGTGCAGATGCACATCGCCTACGACATCACCCACACGGTCTTCCACCTCACCAACTGGGGGGAAGCGCCCGAACGCCTGCCCGAACCTCTCGCGGAATACCTCACGTTGTACCTGCCCGCCTGGTCGGCGGACTGGGCGGAGCTCGAACACTGGGACCTACTGGGCGAGCTGCTGGTCGTGGACGCCTGCCTGCCGCGCCCGGCGCTGGACGCGGAACTGTGGCAGCGCTACGCGGCGGCACAGTCCGAGACGGGCGCGATGCCGCTGGTCGGCCGGATGCCCGAGGGAGACCCCGCCGAGGTCTTCGACACGGTGCACCACCCGACGCTGGTCGCCGCGTTCGCATCGGCGATGGCCACCTCCCGGTCGCTGTCGGCAGCGGGCGCGTGACCGCGCCCGCGCTCACGGACACGCGCCGGAGCGGCTTCCGGGGCGCGCTACGGGACTGGCTGGCGCGGGAGACGGCCCGCATCGCCGCGCCGGACGTCGTCCTCGCCGTCACCCGTCGCGGCACCCGGACGGTGGTGACCGGTGGCCGGCGCCCCGAACCGGCCGCGCCCCGAGAGGGGTTGCGCTACGAGCTGGGCTCGGTCTCCAAGACCTACACGGTGCTGCTGCTGGCCGCCCTGGCGGCCGAGGGGGTGCTGGACGAGGACGATCCGCTGGCCGCCCACCTGCCGCCCGCGCTGGACCTGCCGCACCCTGCCTCCGGCGCCATCACCCTGCGGCATCTGGCGACCCACACCGCGGGGCTCCCCCGCATTCCGCACCGGCTGGTCCCCGGCGCCGTGCTGCGCCCCTCCACGAGCGGCTACGCCCGGTACGACACCGGCCGCCTGCTGCGCGCCTTCGCCGCCACCAGACCCCGGCACCCTGCCGGGCGCCACTGGACCTACTCCAACTTCGGCGTCGCGCTGCTGGGTCCTGCGCTGGCCCGTGCGGCCCACAGCAGCTACCCGGCGATGCTGCACGCCCGTGTGCTGCGCCCACTGCGGCTCGAGAGCACCACGCTGGAGCCCGGCCCCGAGGGCGCCGACGCGGTCGGGCACCGCGCCGACGGCCGCAGTCCGGTGCCGCCCATGGACATGGGGGCCTTTCACGCCGCGGGATCGGTGCGCGCCACACCGGATGACATGCTCGGCTACCTGGAGGCCCACCTGCACCCCGCGGACAGCCCGCTCGCGGGGCCGCTGCGCGCCGTACAGGTACCGCAACTCCACCGGGGCGGCCGGCAGGGCGAGACGCACACCCTGACCTGGTTCCAGCATCCGGCGCCCGGCGGCCCCCTGCTCTTCCACGCCGGGGCCACCCTCGGCCAGCAGGCTTTCCTCGGCTACCACCCGGCGACCGGCACCGGACTCGCCGCCGTGGCCACCCGCAGATCCCAGCGCTGCGGTCTGGTGCAGAGCGCGTACGACCTGCTGTACGCCCTCGTCGACCAGGACTCGAAGTGACCGCCGAGCGGCCGTACCAGGACATCGGTGCGGACGGTCACTTGCCCGCCTCGTCCTGGCCGCAGAGGGCGCGGGGAACAGGTCGGGGGCGCCGACATTGCTGGTGGCAGCAGCCATCGATACGGTGACGAAGCCCGCGAAGCGTACGCTTAACTCGTCACGACCCCGGAGATCTCGTTCGGCTTCTTCTCGAAGGTCCCCGTCGCCTTCTTCTTACCGGATTCCAGGTCCACCGCGTGGATCTTCTTCTGCTCAGGGTCGGTGACGAAAGCCGTACCGCCGCGGACGAAGAGCTCCGGGCGGGACTGCTGCCAGTCCAACGGCTCGCGCCACGTGTCGATGACGGGCAGTGTCCTGGTCAGCTTGCCCGACTCGGGGTCGATGACGTGGATGCTCCCGTCCGTCCCCAGCACCAGGGCCTCGCCCCCCGGGCCGCCGGCCAGTGACTTGAAGCTGTAGCTGGTACCCAGGTCGACGAGTTGCATCTTGCCCGTCTCGGTGTTGATCAGGGACACCTTCTCGGGGCGTTCGAGCTCGGCCTCCGGGTCCTGCTTGTAGTCGCCCAGCACGACGGGGGACTTCTCCGAGCCCCTCTGGTTGCCGATCCTCCCGTACTCGGTGGGGCTGTCCACCTTGGTGATCTTCTGATCCTTGTAGATCAGCACTCCGTCCTCGCAGCCGATGACCACGGCCTCGTCTTTCGCGGTCGCCTCCCCGTGCACCTCCGGGCACTTCTCGTTCCGCGCGATCTCCTTGCGCTTCTCGTCGAGAACGACGATGCCCTTGCGCTCGTTGGCGGTACCGAGCGTTGTGACGAGCTCGCCGTTCTCCAACTCGACCGCCACTCCGTGGTGCGGGGACGGCGAGGCGTAGGTCTCGGTCTTCGGCTTGCCCTTCCCGAGGTCGGCCGGGTCGAAGATGGTGGCTTCGCCCGTACCGTCGGTGAACAGCACGGTCTTGCCGGCGTGCAGCACCACGTGTCCGGGCTCGGCGCCCTTGAACGCGATGTCGGTCATCTTCTGCCGCACCGCGTCGAGAACGCGGAACCCCTGCGAGGTGGACACCATGATGTGCCGGTCGTCGCCCGCGGGGTTCACCCGGTTGTAGCCCTTGAGCGGAACGTCCTTCGCCACCTTGAGGGTTTCACCGTCGAGAACGTAGATTCCGCCGTCGTAGGTGGCGACGACGGGCTTCCGCACCCCGGCGCCGGACTGTTCTTCTGTTCCCTTCGCGGATGTCTGATCCGCCTCATCGGCTCCGCAGGCCGATACCAGGACCGACGTGAAGAGGAGCACGGACACCGCCGCCCCTCTCCTGCTGCGCGAACTGCTGCTCATGAGGTTCTTCCTCTTTCTTTCTCGTCAGCCGGGCGTGACGACGCGTCCGCGTCAGCCGGGCATGGTGGCCCGGCGCACTCCGGCGTTGACTGCTCGTGGCCGTCAGGAGTTTGTGAGTCCGCGCTCCAACGCCTTCATGTTGGAGCGCATCATCTGCAGATAGGTGGCGGCGCCCCCTCCCCTCTCCGTAAGTGACTCGGAGAACAGGGGGATCACGGCGACGTCGACATCGCTCTCGCGTTTGAGGGCCCGTGCCAAGCGGTCCGGCTGAGAGGAGTCGACGAAGATGGCTTTGACGCCTTCCTTCTCGATGGTCGTGGCAAGTGCCTTCATATCGGCGGCGCTGGGAGAGGCAAGCGTGGTGCCGCTCGGGATCACCGCGCCGACGATCTGGAAGTCGAAGCGCTGGGCCAGGTATCCGAAAACATGGTGGTTGGTCACCAGCTTGCGCTTCTCCCGAGGGACAGCGCCGAATCGCTGCTTCATTTCGGCACTGAGTCGCCCGACCTTCTTTCCGTACGCGGCAGCGTGCGCCCTGACGGCTTCTTCGTCGACTCCGTCGACCTTTTCCGCGACCTCGTCCCCGATGACGCGTACCGCTTTTCGTACACGTTCGGGATCTGTCCAAAAGTGCGGATCGGGTTTCCCCGCGGTCTCGTCCTTCTTGTAGGTGAGGGGGTCGACCGCCTCGCCGACGCCGAGTGTTGGCACATTCGCCGCCTTGGCGGCCTCGACGTGGCGCAGAACATTCTCCTCCAGGCCCAGGCCGTTGTAGACGACCAGGTCGGCACTCTCGATCTGTGCGGCCTCAGGAGCCGAGACACCGAAGGAGTGCGGATCCGCGTTCGGTTTCATGAGCACCTTCACGTCCGCCTCGTGGCCGACGATCTGGCGCGTGATGTCGCCCAGGATGTTCGTGGTGACCACCACGGTGGGGCGCCCGCCTCCCGCTCCGGAGCATGCCGTCACGCCGGCGAGCACGGCGCAGACGCACAGGATGAGGCCCGCCGCCGCGGCCACCCCGTGCGACCGTCCGGCTCTCGTGGCGGCAGTCACCGTCCCGTCTCCACCATGCTGGAGGGCGAGATGTCCACGGAGAAGGAACGGGCCTTGCGGAGGCCGTCGTTGTAGTCGATCTCGTAGACCTTCTTGGCCGCCACATCGTTGACGTACGCCCTGCTGGCGTCCACTTCGATCACGGACCGGTTGGCGTCCTTCGCACGCGGCGCCCCGGACAGGATGTCCTTGCTGGCGATCTTCTCGCCGTCGGCTGTCTCATACGCTGTCAGCGTGCCGGATGCGTCCAGCGTCAGGAGAGGTGTTCCTTCCCCGGCGCTGTTCACGGCCACCACCGGCCCCGTCTCGATCAGTTTCCAGTCCCGCTTGGCGACGTTCAGGACCCACACCCCCTTCTCTCCCGCCTTGGCCGTCAGAGTGGAACCGAGCGACCGATGGTGAAAGGCTTCCGGGCGTTCGTTTTCCGCTACCTTCTGGTCGAAGGGGATCTTCTCCGCGCGAGGTTTTCCCTTCCTTTCCGTCACGAACAGCGCTCCGTCGGCACAGCCGAAGACGACTCCGCTTCGCGTGACCGCGGCGGGACCGAGTTCGGGGCACTTCTCATCGAGGACGGTCCTCTTCACCCCCTTGCGGTCTCGCACCTCCACCACGGTGTCCCCGCTGGGGCCGGCGACCGGAACGAGTACGTCCCCTTCCAAGGGAACGACAGGCCCTCGCTGCGCGTCCTCGAGGGTTGCGACCGGCTTGAGACGCCCTTTCTCCATCTGCGCGTGATCCACCAACCGTGCCGTCCCTCCGCTGAAAGTGAAGGCTGTCAGGGACGGACTGCTGTAGACATGTGCGACGGCTGCTCCGTCGACAGCGCCGACACGTCGCGTCTTGGCCAGGTAATAGTGCACGTGGTCTCCGTGGTCGACCATCCACGCGCCGCTGTCGAAAACCCGCGAACCGCTTCCGGAATTGGCATACGCGAAGCGGCCGTCGGTGACCAGCTCCGCTCGCTTGTCCATACGGCCCAGCGACGTGGTCTCCTCGTCGATGAGGTCCAGCACCGTGACGGCGCCGCTGCCGGCGTCTCCGAGCACGAGCCGGGACTGCTGCTCCGCCGCCTCTTCGGCCCCCGCTACGTACCCGTGGGGTTTCGAGGCCGACGTGGGCTTCTTGTCGTTTTCTCCCTTGCCCGCCCCCTTCCCGCCGTCGGCGCAGCCCGTGAGCAGCAGCCCCAGGGACAGGGCCGCAGCCGCGGCAGGCACGCCCTTGTTTCGTATCCGGTTCATGGTGAGTGCTCGTATTCCCTTCGTGTTTCGGCTGCGGTAGAGGCCTGCGCACCCTTCACCGGGCGGTTCCTGATCCGGGAGGCAAGTACGGAGAGGAAGAACAGCAGGACGGCGCAAGCCGCGATCGTCGCCCCGGCCGCGGTGCCGAGGTGCCAGGAGAGGAGAAGGCCGAGGAAGGTCGCGCCGATTCCGAACAGCGCGGCACCGCACATCACCGTCGGAATACGGCGGGACCACGGCAGTGCCGCCGCCGGCGGGGCGATCAGCAGGCCGAAGACCAGCAGGGTGCCGACCACATGGAACGACGTGACCATGGCGAGCGTGACGAGGCCCAGCAGCACCGCGTGCGCGAGGCGGGGGCGCAGGCCAAGGGTGTGCGCCTTGCGTTCGTCGAAGACGAGGGCCAGGAACGCGCGGTATCCGAGCACGGTGGCGACCACCGTTACGCACAGTGCGACGGCGAGGCCGACCAGGTCTTCTTCCCGCACCGCGAGCACGTCTCCGAACAGGAAACCCGTGAGATCCACCGCGAAGGACTGCGACCGCGAGACGATGATGACACCGAGCGACAGCATGCCCACGAAAAGCAGACCGATGCCGGTGTCCTGGCCGAGTCGCGGCGACCGTCCGAGCAGCGTCACGCCGCAGGCCATCACACCGGCGCTCACCGCGGCACCGATCAGCAGGTTGCCGCCGTAGAGCGAGGCGACGGCGACCCCGGGCAGCATGCCGTGCGACATGGCATCGCCGAGGAAGGTCATGCCCCGCAGCACAACCCAGGTGCCGGTGGTGGCACAGATCAGCGACACCAGGATCCCGCTCCACAGCGCCCGCTGCACGAAGGCCGCTTCGAACGGCCCGGTCAACCACTCCATGACCGGGACCCTACAATGAAAATGATTGTCATAACAACAACAGGGAGACGAGTATGCCGCCCCCCGGACCGCCCGGAATCTCACTGAGCAACGTCGCCGCCGGCTATCCCCGACGCCCGGTGCTGCGCCAACTCACCGCCTCCGTACCGCAGTCCGCGACGACCGCCGTCGTCGGTCCGAACGGGTCGGGGAAGTCGACCCTGCTGAGCGTGCTCGCCGGCGTCCACTCCCTCACGTCCGGCACCATGGCAAGGCACCACACGTTTCGCCCCTGCTTCGTCGTGCAGCGAAGCACGGTCTCCGACACCCTTCCCCTGACCGTGCGGGAGGTGGTGACCATGGGGCGATGGGCCCATCGCGGCTCCTGGCGACGGCTCACCGCACGTGACCGCCTGGTCGTCACCGACAGCATGGACCGGCTCGGCATCCTCGATCTCGCCGCACGTCAGCTCGGTGAGCTGTCAGGAGGCCAACGCCAGCGAGCCCTCGTCGCCCAGGGGATCGCCCAGGAAGCTGACCTCTTTCTCCTGGACGAGCCGACGACGGGCCTGGACCTGGCAGCGAGGGAGACGATCTCCGCCGTCCTCAGTGCCTCCGCGGCCGAAGGGACCACCGTGGTCCAGGCCACACACGACCTGACCGCTGCCCGGCAGTCCCAGCACTGCTTGCTGCTTCAGGACGGGCGGCTCGAAGCAGAGGGGACACCTGGCGAGGTGCTGACCGAGAGCGCACTGCGACGGGTGTGGGACTTCCCGGAAACGCCCTGAAGCCTCCCGCCACATGGGGCACATGGGTCCTGCCACCCGGGTGGCCGTCCCGTTCGGTACACGCCCCGTGCCACGTACGTACGCAGGGCGCAGGTGGGCTGCGGCGCCGTCGTCCGCGAGTGACGGCGGAGATTCCTGTTCAGCTTCGCGGAAAGAGGCGCGCGAGCTCGTGCGCCAGCCCGGTCAGCTGCGTGCGGTCGGGTTGTCCGGTGGCGGCGGCCAGTTGGAGCAGGGACACGGCGCCCCGCATCGTCAGCAGTTCCGAATCGGTGATTCCGGGCACGAAACGGCGCACCGCCTCGACGGCCACCGGATCGGACAGCAGCACGGCCAGCGGTGTACGCAGGCCCATCCTGCCCTCGGGGAACTCGTCCGCCCGCGGCGCGTGACCCAGCGCCGCCGTCTGCCGCGGCTGCCCACGGTGCGCGGCGACCTGGAGGTGCGCCTCGGTCACCGCTTCCGGCTTCCGGGGCAGGCCGAGGCGCTCGTACTGGTCCGGTGGGGCATCCCCCTTCCGGAGCTGCTCCACCAGCAACCGGATCATGCGAAGCTCCACGTCGTCGTCCACGACCGGCCGCTCCTGCCGGGGGTCGTCGGCCAGGTCGTACAGCAGCGCTCCGAACCGTGAGGGATCGAAGCCGGGTGCCGTCCTGGCGGGGACCCGCAGCGTTCTCACGCCCTTGGTGAAGTCGAAGGGCTCGGCGAGTTCGGCGTCGGCCAGCTCGGCGGGAGCGAAGCGCCCACGCCCATGTGTGGGCATCAGTGTGTGTTCGTAGAGGGGCTGGTTCGTTGCGTCCTGGCAGGAACGCATGTAGACCCAGCGGCCGTCGGTGATGTTGACGTGGCCGCCGAACATGCCGAAGACCGCGGATTCACGCGGCGCTACCTCGTCCGGGAAGCCGTCGGTCGCTGCGGCGAGCGGACGGCCCTGCATGTCGGGGGTGCGGTCGACGCCGAAGAACTCCAGGAGCGTGGGGGCGATGTCGATCGTCTGGACAAGGCCGGAATGGCGGCTGCCCGCGTGCGTGGGGCGACGGGGATCCCACACGAACAGGGGGATGTGCGCCAGCTCGTTGTACCAGGGCTGGACGAGCTTGCCCCACCAGCCTTTCTCTCCCAGCAGGAGGCCGTGGTCGGTGCACACGATCAGCAGGGTGTCGTCCCACAGACCGTACTCGTCCATCGCGTCCAGCACTCGGCCCAGCGAGTGGTCGCACATGGACAGCAGCGCCGCGTACTCGTAGCGCGCATGGGTGACCTGTTCCTCGGTCTCGGTGACCTTGGTGTAGTCCGGCCAGTCGAAGTGCGGTCCCCCGTAGTCGTGCGGATAGAGGTCTTTGTAGCCCTTGTGCGTGAAGAAGGGCTCGTGCGGGTCGAAGGTCTCGATCTGCACGAACCACCTGTCCTGGGCCCGGTTGACGCGCAGGAATTCCAGACCCGCGTCGAACGTGAGCGTCTGCGGGTGTTTCTCCTCGGTGTCCATATGCGCACGGTTCACCCAGTCCTGGCGCCAGAGGTCGTTGCGGTTGCTGCGCAGGTCGTTGGGCGGTGCCGGATCGGCCACCTGTCCTTTCCAGGCGTCGCCCTCCTGGCCCCGGAAGAATTCCCAGGTGTTGTAGCGGCCGTGGTAGGTGGCGCCGCCGTCCTCCCAGTAGTGCTGGTGGTCACTGACCAGGTGGGTGTACACACCGTGCTGCTTGAGAAGTTCGGGCATGGAGTCGTCGAACGGCTCCAGCGGCCCCCAGCTCCGGTGCAGGAAGTTGTGCCTGCCCGTGTGCAGTTCGCGACGCGCCGGCATGCAGGGCATCGACCCCACGTAGCACTTGTCGTACGTGGTGGAGACGGCAGCGAGGCGCGCGAAGTTCGGGGCGTGGACCCAGTCAGCGCCGTAAGGAGGCAGCATGCGCCGGTTCAGGCTGTCGAACATGACCATGATGGCTTTCATGTGCGTGGTCCCTCCGGCGAGCGCGGTCCCTCGGTTCCGTGCGTGGCGTCGTTCATGGCGCCCTGCGCTCCGGCGTCGGCTTCGATGGCCGCGGGCCGGAGCTGAGCCGAGCGGATGCGCGCGAGATCGAACTTTTCCGACCGGTCGAATCCGAAGATCCCGTTCTGCTCCTGGAAGACGTCGGTCAGCTGCGTGTAGCAGTAGCCGAACATGTCAGGGTGGGCGAGCAACGCACCGACGAGCCCCTCGAACCGGGTGTGGAACTCCTCGACGCTGCGTACCCGGTCGCCGTATCCCCAGGACCCGGTGGCCGTCTGCGGCCGGCCGGCCTCGGCGGGATTCCACCAGATGCCACCGAACTCGCTGACGAAGAAGGGCTGCCCGCGATAGGCGATGGACCAGGACTCACCGGTGGTGTCGGACCTGTTCACGTAGGGCTCGCCGGCCGACAGCGCCCTGTGGGCGGCGGCGAAGGCTTCCGGGTCCTGTTCGTAGTCGTGGCTGTCGAACACGTCGGACTCGGCGATCCGGTGTGCGTAACCGGAGGTGTCGAGCACGGGCCGGGAGGTGTCGTGGGCCTTGGTGGCCAGGAACATGCCGCGCATCACGTCGTCCAGCGCAGTGATCGCGTCGCCGTAGTCCTGCCAGGTCTCGTTCATGGGACACCAGCCGATGATCGCCGGGTGCGAGTAGTCCCTCTCGAGCACCTCCAGCCACTCCTGGACGTACGACGCGTCCGGCTGCTGGTTGGTGGACTGGCCCTCTCCGCTGTTGCAGCCCCAGTCGCCGAACTCGCCCCACACCAGGTAGCCCAGCCGGTCGGCGTGGTAGAGGTAGCGCTCCTCGAAGACCTTCTGGTGCAGTCGTGCACCGTTGAAACCGGCCGCCTGGCCGAGCTGGATGTCACGCACGAGGGCGGCGTCGGTGGGCGCGGTCATCAGCCCGTCCGGGTAGTAGCCCTGGTCCAGCACCAGCCGCTGGAAGACGACGTCGCCGTTGATCCGGATCTGCTTGCCGGTGATCGCGACGCTGCGCAGACCCGCGTACGACTCCACCTTGTCGACTACACGTCCGTGTCGATCCCGCAGCTCGACACAGAGCCCGTACAGATGCGGGTCGGCCGGCGACCACAGCCGGATCCGCTCCGGTGGCAGCACCAGGCTCATCCGGGGTGCGAGGTCGAGGTCGGCGCGTACAGTGCCGCTGACCACGCCGCCCGCACCGTCGCTGACGCGGATGTGCACCACACCGCCGGACAGGTTCGCCGAGAGCGGCACCTGCACGTCGAACGCTCCTGCCGCGACGTTCGGTGTGATGCGGGGGCGGCGGATGGCGATCTGCGGCACCGGTTCCATCCAGACCGTCTGCCAGATACCGGTGGTGCGCCTGTACGTGGCCGCGCGCGGGGTGTAGGACACCGACTGCTTTCCTCTGGCCTGCGGTGCCTGGGGGTCGTCGCGGGCCCGGACCACGCACGGGACGGGCACCCCTGCCGGGGCGGCATCGGTGATGTCGAGACTGAAGCCGGAGAAGCCGCCCCGGTGCCGGCCGACCTCGATCCCGTTCACCCACACCGTCGCGTCGTGGTCGACCGCGCCGAAGTGCAGCAGCACCCGATCGCCCGCCCACTGCGGTGGGACGGTGATCACGCGGCGGTACCAGACAGCCCGCAGGAAGTCCTGCTCCCCCACTCCCGAGAGACGGGCCTCGGGCGCGAACGGCACCACGATCTCGCCGGACAGCTCTCGCCCGATAAGCCCGCGCTCCCGGCCGGTGTCGGACCGGTCGGTCTCGAACTCCCACCTGCCGTTGAGGTTCAGCCAGCGGTCGCGCTGGAACTGTGGCCGCGGGTACTCCGGCCGGGGCGGATCGGACCGGTCAGCCGACATGGGATCACCTTTCCGTTCAGTCTCTCGATGGGTGACGCGGCCCGCCGGCTCTCAGGCCGCCGGGTCGCGGAATCGGAGGGTGAGCAGTTCGAACGGGCGCAGCTCGAGCTCGACCGCGCCCCCGGGGGTTGCCTCGCGGAGCGCCTCACCGTCCACGGCACGCTCCAGGAGGTCGGTGGCGAGGGCCTCGCGCCAGGAGAACCGGGTACGCACGGTCGCGCGGGAGCGGTTGCCGTGTGCCTCGTACAGGCGCACGACGAGATCGCCTGAGCGGTCCTCGGCGAGTTTGACACTCTCCACCACGACAGCGGGCTCTGAGACCTCCAGCAACGGCTCAGCCGCGCCACCATGCACCGTGCGCAGGGGAAGCTGCAGCGCGTATCCGTCCGCGATGGCTTCGGGGACCCCTCCGGTCCGCAGGCTGACGGAGAAGGTGTGCCGCCCCTGATCCGCTGACGGGTCCGGATAGCGCGGCGCACGCAGCAGCGACAGCCGCACGGTCGTCATCGGACGGCCCGCGGGCCCCTGCGCGTTGCGGATGTCGTGTCCGTAGACCACGTCGTTGGCGAGGGCGACGCCGAAGCCGGGCTCGCCCACGTGGACCCACCGGTGCGCGACGGTCTCGAACCGGGCGGCGTCCCAGGAGGTGTTCTGGTGGATCGGCCGGTGCAGGTGACCGAACTGGATCTCCGAGGTGGACCGGTCCGTCCTGACGTCCAGTGGAAAGGCGAGCTTGAGCAGCTTCTGCGACTCGTGCCAGTCGATGTCGAAGGCGTAGGTGAGCTTGCCTTCGGACAGCCGCACGGACATGGTGATCACCGTGTCGCCGCGCTCGTGCCGCACCACCACCGCGTCGCCGGCGATGCCGATCGACACCGGTTCCACGAGGTCCAGGCCGCTGCGCTTGTCCTCGTCGTTGATGTCCCACGCGTCCCACTCCCGCGGAGTGTCGCGGAAGAGCTGAAGGACTCCGCCCGCCAGGCCCTGCGGCAGCAGTTCCCGGTCAGTGGCGGGGTCGAGGACCGAGACGAGTGTGCCGCGCTCGTCGATCTCGACGTGCATCGCCCCGTCGTCGAGCACGAACCGGCCGTTCGCCTGACGCGGGACGGCCGCCGGGGGCGGCGAGGCGGGGCCGATGCCCGCCGCCGGCACGCCGTGCAGCGGGTAGGGGCCCGCGTTGGCCGCGACCTGTGCGCGGCCGTCATCGCCGTTCCCCTCGACCCCGTCGTCCTCGCCGCCGAGCGCGTCGAGTGCGGTGGTGACAAGGGAGTGCAGCTCGCCCGTCACACGCTCGTAATCCCGCTCGGCGTCCTGGTGGACCCAGGCGATCGACGTGCCCGGCAGGATGTCGTGGAACTGGAGCAGCAGCACCGTCTCCCAGAGCCGTCGCAGCTCGTCGTACGGGTAGGGGGCTCTGCCCCGGAGGGCGGCGGTCGCCGCCCACAACTCGGCCTCCCGGAGCAGGGCCTCACTGTGCCGGTTGCCCCGCTTGCTCCGCGCCTGCGAGATCAGCGTGCCGCGGTGCAGTTCGAGGTACATCTCGCCGACCCACACGGGCGGCGTGGGCAGTTCGGCCTCGGCGGCGCGGAAGAAGCTGTCAGGATCGTCCATCCGCACCCGCGGCGATCCGTCCAGATCGTGCTTGCGCTGGGCCGCTGCCAGCATCTCCCGGGTCGGGCCGCCGCCGCCGTCGCCCCATCCGTACAGCCCGAGTACGTGCCGTGCCGCGCCCTTCTGGCGGAACGTGCGCTCGGTACGCGCGAGGTCGGCGGCGCCGAGGTCGGAGTTGTAGGTCTCCGCGGGTGGGAAGTGGGTGAACAGCCGTGAGCCGTCGATGCCTTCCCAGTGGAAGCTGGAATGGGGCATCGCGTTGGTCTCGTTCCAGGACGGTTTCTGGGTGAGGAAGTAGCGGGCGCCCGCCGCCCTGGCGATCTGCGGCAGCGCGGCCGTGTACCCGAAGGAGTCGGGCAGCCACACCTCCTCGCTGTCCACCCCGAACTCCTCGGCGAAGAAGCGTTTGCCGAGCACGAACTGACGGGCCAGCGCCTCACCGCCCGGCATGTTGGTGTCGGACTCGACCCACATGCCGCCGACCGGGCGGATGACGCCCGCGGCCACCGCTGCCCTGACTCGTTCGAACAGGCGCGGCTGGTGTTCCTTGAGCCAGGCGTACTGCTGCGCCGAGGAGGCGGCGAACACGAACTCCGGGTGGCGTTCGCTCAGGTCCAAAACGTTGGCGAACGTCCGCGCCACCTTCCGGACGGTCTCGCGTACCGGCCACAGCCAGGCGCAGTCGATGTGGGCATGGCCGACAGCGGAGACGATCAGCGAGCTGTCGGCCGCGCGGCCGGCCAGTACGGGCGCGAGGACCTCCCGGCCGCGCGCCGCCGTGCCTGCCACGTCTTCGGGGTCCATGACGTCGACCATCCGCTCCAGCGCGTACACGATCTCGGCGCGGCGCGAGCCCTGGTGGGGAAGGACGTCGACCAGCCCGTCGAGGGCAGCCACGTCCTGCAGGAGGTCCCACACCCGCCTGTCGCGTGAGGCGACCGACAGCTGCTTGAGGCGGTACAGCGGCTCTTCGCCCGCGGTCGCCTTGTCGCCCATCGCCGTGGGTTCGTACTCGTAGGGCACCTGGACGATCGGGTTCGCAGCCGCCTCGATCAGCAGCCGGAAGGGGCCGGGCTCCGGGAGGGGGACCCAGGAGTTGTAGGGCTCGATCGCTTTGACGATCTCTCCGTCCGGGCGGTACACCATCCCCTCGGCCTGGAAGCCCGGCTGGTCTCCGGTGAACCCCAGATCGACCACGAGCTCGGCCTGCCCGCCGGCCCACTCCGCCGGCACCTCGCCGCGGACGTCGAACCAGGTCGTATCCCAGGGCCTGCCCCACGGCTGGCCGAGCGTGAACGGCTCGAACCGCTCCTGCACCGCCTCGGCGAACGGCACGGGCTCGCCCCCGACCGTCCAGGCGGCGATCCTGACCGGGCGGGTGTCGTGGTAGACGGCGGGCCGGATCCGGAAGGTGGTGAACCGTCGGACCCGCTGCATCGCCAGGGCGGTGGCGTCGAGTTGCACCCGGCCATGCGGATTGTCGTCAGCCAAGAGAGCGTCTCCTCTTACGTACTGCTGGTGGTTCTGGTCGTGTGCGCTGCCGGTCGCTTCGGGCGGGGGCAGGGTGGAGCGGTCCGTCGCCGTGGGGTGACGAGTGGACGCGAGGGGTCAGGCCTTGACGGCACCGCCGAGGCTGGAGCGCATCAGGTGCCGTCGCAGGAAGAGGTACAGCACGGCGGGCGGTGCCATGTAGACCACGGCGCTGGCCGCCAGTACGCCCCAGTCGACCTGGTTGAAAGCGGTGAACGAGCGGAACAGGCCGATCGAGAGCGGATAGAGGTCGGGTGACTGCAACAGCACCAGCGGGGTGAGGAAGTCACCCCACACGGCCATGAACGTCAGCATCGCGGCGGCGCCGAGCCCCGGGCCGACGAGCGGCAGGATGATGCGGCGGATCGCGCCGAACCGGCTGCTGCCGTCGAGCCACGCCGCCTCCTCCAGCTCGAACGGAATGGCGTCGATGGTGCCCTTCAACAGCCACAAGGTGATCGGCAGCGCCGCCGAGGCCTCGACCAGGATCAGGCCGAGGTAGCTGTCATCCAGTCCGATCTCGACCATCAGCAGGTACAGGGCGACGATCGTCGCAGGCGGCGGGATCACGCGGATCAGCAGGATCGCGAACATGAAGGTCCTGCGCCCGCGGAACCGGTAGCGGGAGAGCGCATAGGCCCCGAGGACTCCGCAGGCCAGGTTCAGCGCGGTCGCGGCGAACGAGACGATGACGCTGTTGAGGAACAGCCGCGGGGTGGCGCCGTCGGTGAAGAACCGCACGAAGTTGTCCAGCGTGAACGCAGGAAGGCCGACCGTGGGTCCCCCGTCGGCGTCCACAGCCGTGAGCGCGACCCATGCGAACGGTACGACGCAGAACAGCGCCAGCAGCACCATCAGTGCGTACTGCAGCCCTCGTTGCACGACCGCCCACCTCGGCTTGCGGCGACGCGGACCGACGGGCGCGGTGACCGCCCTCGGCTCGATGGTTGTCGTGGCCGCCATCAGACCTCCACCTTGGCCAGCCGGGCGTAGGTCATGCCCAGGATCGTCAGCAGGATGAGCAGGATCACGGAGGCGGCGCTGCCCAGGCCGATCTGGGAGTACTTGAAGGCGCTCTGGAAGATGTAGATGGCGGTGATCTCCGTGTCCTGGCCCGGGCCGCCCTGCGTCAGGAAGTAGACCAGGCCGAAGACGCCGACCGTGGTGATCGTGGTGAGCAGCAGGTAGAGGAAGACCGGACCGCGGATCAGCGGCAGGGTGATGTGCCGGAAGACCTGGAGCGCGCTCGCACCGTCCATCCGCGAGGCCTCGATCAGCTCGTCGGGCACGTCCTCCAGCGCGGCCTGGAACATGATCATGGCGAACGCGATGCCGCGCCAGACGTTGATGAGGATCACCGAAGCCATCGGGTACTCCTGCAACGGCGCCGCGGCGCCCGAGCCGAACACTCCGAGCAGCCGGTTGAACGTGCTGTCGCTCTCGGAGGAGAGCACACTCGCCCAGGTCAAGGACGCGACGACCTCGGGCACCACCATCGGCAGGAGCATCAGCGCACCGAACAGGCCCTTGCCGCGCAGCCACTTCTGACGCAGCAGCAGTGCGGCGAGCATGCCGAGCACCGTCTGCCCGACGATCGCCGACCAGAACACGAACTCTCCGGTGCGGCCCAGCGAGGCGAGGAAGTCCTGCGATCCGAGCAGGTTTCGGAAGTTCTCCAGCCCGACGAACTGCGGGTCGCGTGCCGCGAACCCGGTCAGCTGTGTGTTGGTGAGGCCGAGATAGACACCGTAAGCGGCTGGGGCGATCACGAAGGCCGCGATCAGGAGGACCGAGGGGCCCAGCAGCAGGGGCAGTGCGGCACGCTCCGGCCGGCGGCGTTTCGGCCGGGCGGTCAGGGTCTTGGCCGTGGTCATTCGGCCACCCGTGTGCTGCCGAGCAGTTCCTCGGCCTCTTCGGCGAAGGCGTCGGCGGCCTGGCTGCCGTCCGCCTCGCCGGACAGGATCTTCGCCGTCGCGCTCTGGACCGCCTGGGAGACCCGGTCCTCTCCGTCACCCAGCGGTGGCTGGATGCTGGACGTCAGCTTGCCCTCTGCCTGAAGCAGCGACGGCTCGTTGCTGTAGGGGGCGGTGCCGGAGAGGCCTTTGCGCGGTGAGACGGCGCCCACGGCGGCCAGCTGCCTGGCCAGCGCCTTGCCGGAGCTCAGCCACTGCGCAAGTTCGACAGCGGCGTCGGGGTGCGCGGCGTCGGCGTTGACGCTGTAGCCGAAACCGCCACCGCTGATCGGGGCGGGTTCGGTGCCCGGCACCAGTGCCGGGTAGTCCCATGTGCCGATCTTCTGGCGGGAGTTCTTGATCGGTGCCGCCCCTTCGGGGCCCCAGTCGTACTTCCACCCCCAACTGCCCTGGGCCGCCACCGGAAGCGTGCCCTGGGGGAACTTCTCGTACTTCGTCGGCTCCCACGGGTTCGGGTTCTGCAGGTCGCGTACCGGGAGCAGCTCGGCCTCGACGAGGTCCGCGTACAGGTCGAAGGCGGCCGACAGGCCCCTGCTTCGGAGTTTCCACTTCCCGGACTCGTCGTCGTACAGGGTGCTGCCGGTGCCGGCCACGATGGGCAGCAGGCCCTCCGTCCACGATCCGCCGCCCCAGGCGGTGCCGGCGGGAAGGACGATCGGAGCCTCACCGGTCTTGGCGCGGATCTGCTTCAGTCTGGCCGTCAGCTCGTCCCAGGTGCGCGGCTGCGAGGTGTCGACGCCCAGCCGCTTCAGCACGTCCTTGCGGTAGAAGAGGCTCTGCACACTCGCTTCGTGCGGGATGGAGTAGTAACTGCCGTCGCGCTGCCGTGCGCCGTCCTTAACCGACGGGTAGTACTCGTCCCAGCCGTCCCACGTCTTCAGGTACTTGTCGAGGTTCAGCAGGTAGCCGGCGCCGGCCATACCGGTCACGTTGCTGCCGCCCATGTCCACGACGTCCGGCGCCGTGCCGGAGTAGAACTGTTGCGTGATCTTGGTCCGGAACTGGTCGTCGGTGAGGATGTCGGTGACCAGCTCCACCTTGACGTCTTGCCCCTTTTCAGCCATCGCCCTCTCGAACTCCGGTATGAGGTCCTTGACGACATCCGCGCGGGCCTCCTGGTACTGCAGCAGCTTGACGGTCACCTGGCCGCCCTCACCGGAGTCCGAACAGGCCGTGAGCGCCCCTGCTAGCAGCGTTCCGGCCGCGACGGCGGCGAGGACATGGTTGCGCCGCATCGGTCACCTCTCCTGGCCGTGGATCCGCACCGCGCTTTTATCAAACGGATTGGATAAAGTTCGGTGATGCTATGGAGCGGGCTCAGGCCCCGTCAAGGGATCACGCCAAATCCCGTAGCGTATGCAGCACTCGGCTGGGGCAGCCCGGCTGCCGCCACGGTTCCCCGATCCGCCTGAGAAAACCGCTTCAGGAGACCAACGGGGGGATCGCCGGCCCGAGGGGCTTCGAGCAGGGCGAGGCGAGGGTCTTCGAGGAAGGCGAGCGAGGACTTCGAGGAAGGACGAGGAGGTACGCATGCGGCGAGGCAGCAACCAGCTCCGGCTGGCGGACTACAACCAGGCGGTGGTGCTGGAGGCGGTCCGCAGGTCGCAGGGGGTGAGCCGAGCCGACCTGCAGCGCGAGACCGGTCTGAGCTCCCAGACCATCACCAACATCACGCGTCGGCTGATCGACGACCACCTGGTCCGCGAAAGCGCGCCGGGCGGCAACGCGCGCGGCCGGCCGAGCATTCCGCTGGTCACCGATCCGGACGGAGCCTACTCCGTCGGTGTGCACATCGACCCGGCCCGGCTGACGATCGTCCTCCTCGCTCTCGACGGCGAGGTCCGGCTGGCACGCCAGGAACGTACGCCGCAGGCCACGAACCCGTCCGAGGTGACGGCCTTCATCGCCGACGCCGTCGACGGTCTCATCACCCAGGCCGGCGTCGCCCGGGCCCGCGTACTCGGGCTTGGCATCGCGGCTCCGGGCCCGCTCGACATCGACGCCGGGCTGCTGCTCGATCCGCCCCAGCTGCCCAACTGGCGCAACGTCCGGCTGCGCGCCGACCTCCACGAAGCGACCGGGCTGCCCGTCCTCCTCGACAAAGACGTCACGGCCGCCGCCACAGCGGAACTCCGCTCCTCCCCGCAGGCGTCGAACACCTTCCTCTTCCTCTACCTGGGTTCCGGTGTCGGCGCCTCGGTCGTGCTCGACAACCAGGTCCTGCGTGGCACCACCAACAACATCGGCGAGATCGGCGACCTGATCGTCGACCCCGACGCCGAACGTCTGGAGTGGAGCGGCCGACGCGGCGGTCTGGCCGCCGCCTGCGTTCCCGAGGCACTCGTTCTCCAGGCCGCCCGCGTGGGCCTCCTGCCGCTTCCCAACCTCAGCGACTACGTCGCCATCGACGACGCCTGCTCCTCACTGTGCGCCCTCGCCGCCGCGGGAGACGGCGGCGCCGCCCGCATCCTCGACCACGCGGCACGCCGTGCGGCCGTCGGCCTCGGCGTGCTGGTGAACCTCCTGGACGTACCGCAGGTCGTGATCGGCGGGCCGCTGTGGAACCGGCTCGCCCCGGCGTTCCTCCCCGTCATCCCCGGCATCGTCGAGCGCGAACTCGTGGTGGCCCGGGAGAACATCCAGGTGCGGGGATCCGCCGTCGGTGACCGAGTAGCCGCACAGGGCGCAGCCGAACTGGTGGTGGACCACTTCCTCGCCCCACGCGCGTCCGCACTGATGGTGGGCTGAACGCGCCCTCGCGGGTGGGCGGCGCTGTGTGTGCGCCTCCTGTCCCTCGCGACCGCCGTGGCGACGCCCTGTACGTCTCCTACGTCTCCGGGTTCACCAGCCTGGAACAGTCGCGCCGCGGCACCTGGCCTGGTAGAAGCGCGCGCCCACTCCTGCTCCAGGGTGTTGCGCCGCGGTGCCCTTCCACCGCCCACGCCCGCATCGCGTTCGGCCGTCGGCCACGGGGCGGCGAACCACGGGGTCGCCGGTCCTCGGGGTCAGCGGTCCTCGGGGGTAGCGGTCCTCGGGATCAGCGGTCCTCGGGTGCGTTTTTCGATCTCCGCTGACACTCGCCGGACGACCGGGTACCGTCCCTGATCACTCTTCCGTTCGACCACGCACGCACCGGCCCGCGAGAAGGGGGCGGGTGCGCGCACCAGGACACCGGAGCCGCCAGGTGGACGCCCTCCACGACATACGCCCCAGGCTGCGGGCGGACGCGCTGTTCACGGCGACCGACCATGGAGTGCTCCTCCAGTACCCCGAGGGCCAGTTCGTACTCAAGGGGCGCACGGCCTACACGTGGACGTGCCGTCTGGCGCCGCATCTGACCGGGGCGAACACGGTCGCCGAACTGTGCGAAGGACTGCCCGCGGAACGCGTGGAAGCCGTCATCGCAATCGTGCGGGCACTCCTGGAACGCGGTGTCGTGCGCGATATGCGCCCCGAGGAGCCGGCAGCAGGGGGCGGGAGCGCGTCGCTGCCCGAGGCGGTCGCGGCCCGCTTCGGCGACCAGCTCGCCTACCTCGACCACCAGCTCGGCGGCTCGGCAGCCGCCGCCTTCGCCCGGTTCCGCGACACCCGGGTGTTGATCGCGGGCCACGGCGAGGCCGCCGAGAGCTGCGCCGCGACCCTGCTGCGCAACGGACTGCGCGCGGTCTCCCTCGCCGGAGATCCCGAGCTGCCGGCACGGCTCCAGCCGGAACTGGAGGAGCTGCACGCGGTCGGCTGCGACGCCCAGGTGGTGCTGTGCCCGGCCGAGGCGGGCGGCGGCGGGCCGGACGGCACCGACCGGGATGCGGACGTGGTCGTGGCGTGCGGTACGGGACACGGCGCGTTGCTCGACCGCAACCGCGCGGCGCTCGGCGGCGGCCCCGCGCTGCTACCGCTGACCGTACTGGACGGCATGGCGGTGATCGGACCGCTGGTGTCCGGCGACAGCCGCGGCGACGGTCACGGCGAGGCGGCAGCCGCACGGCGGCCGGCCGCGGGCTGCTGGCAGTGCGCCGTACTGCGGCTCGCCGCCGGACTGGAACCGGCAGCCGCCGCGGCGTTCCTGCGGGCCGCCTACACGGGCCGGTCCGCGGGCGGGCCCGACGCACAGCTCGGACGCATGCTCGGTACGACGCTCGCGTTCGACGTCTTCCGATACCGCACAGGTGCCCTGCCCGCGGAGAGCGCGGGCACTCTCCTCCTCCAGGACTGCGCGACCTTGGAGACTTCCCGGCAGATCCTGCTCGCCCACCCCGACTGCGAGGCGTGCGGTGAGCCGCGCGCCCCCAGGCAAGGCAGCAGCGGGTTCCCGGGTCCTTGCCCACCGGACAGGTCCGGTCCGGTGGAGGAGAGGGTGCTGTTCGGTACGTACGCCGGGGTCTTCCGGCGCTACGCCGACGACGCCCTTCCGCAGTCCCCGCTGCGCGCCGCCGCCGTGGAGGTGGCCGCACCCGGCCCGTCCGCGGTCTCGGCGCGGTCCGTCACCGCCTTCGCGCTCGGCACCCAGGCAGCAGCGCGGGCGGCGGCCCGTACCTCGGCCGCGCTGGCGTACGAGGTGCTGTTGCACGCGCACGGCATGCCGCGAAGCGCCGCACCGTACCTCGCGGACCCGTCCTGCGTGCGCGTACCCGGCCACGAACTGAGTACCTGGAGCGGCACGGCGGAGCCGGACGGGCCGGACGACGGCCCCGGGCAGGCTCCCTGGCTGCGTGCGTGGACAGTGGATCCCGCCGAGCGGGCCCTGACCGCATCCGAGCGGACCGTCGCCGTCCCGGCCGCGGCGGTGCACCCCGGTGGCGTCCTCAACCGCGACCGCCGCTTCGAGCCGGGCGGCGCCGGCGCGGGAGCGGGCGCCACCGTCGAGGCCGCCACGCGGGCCGGGCTGCTGTCGGCCCTCGCCTACGAGGGCGTCGTGGCGGCGCTGCGCGGAACGGCCGCCGCGCACCCCCTGCCGGTGGACACGGCGGCAGACGACGACGTGGGCTTCCTGCTCCGTTCGCTCGCGCACCTCGACCAGTCGGTCACCCTTCTCGCACTTCCCGGCGCGGCCCCCGCACACGCCGTGGCCGCCCTCGCCACCGGTCGGAGCCCCACAACCGGCCCGCTCCCCGGCGGCACCGCTCAGGCACTGGGCCGTGGGTCCGCTCGGACGCTCGGGCCAGACACCGTCCAGGCGCTCGGCCCAGACACCGTCCAGGCGCTCGGCCCAGACACCGCCCAGGCGCTCGGTCACGGCACCACCCGCGCCGAGGCGACCGTGCACGCCCTGCGCGACCTGCTCGGTACGCTGCAACTGGCCCGCGAGGGACGGAAGGCGGACCTCGGCGAGCCCTTGGTGCCCGGATTCGACGTGGAAGCCCTGCGGGCGGCGGCCGTAGAAGCGCCACCGTCCGCGACACCGTGGGGCGCCGGCAAGACCCCGGCGTCACAGCGGGAGCCCGCGTGGCCGCAGGCGGTGCCGGGCCGGGACGTGCTCGTCGCCGTGACGACGCCGCCGGACCTGCGCGCCGGTGGTGTGGAGACCGTGCGGGTGCTGCTGCGCGGAACCGCGGAGGCACCGGAGTGAGGGCTTCGGCCAAGGCGCCACCGGAGTGCGACCGGCTCCGCGTCGAGGAGGAGTTGACGCTCCGGCTGCGCCGGGCGGGCCTCGGCGCCCGGGCCTGGTCCGTGCACGTTCGGCTGCTGGGCACAGCCGACGCCTTCGCCGCCCCCGACGATCCCCCCGGCGCCCTCCCGGGGGCCACCCTCGTCCCGGTGCACCTGCACGGCAGATACGCGATTGTCGGCCCCCTCGGACCAGTGCGGCCGGCTGAGGGACGTCCCTGCTTTCGCTGCGTGGCCACCCGCTGGCAGGCGCTGCGTCCCGCCGTGGAACGCGACGCCGTCGAGCGCGGCCCCCGGGCTCCCCTGCACGCGGTCGGACCGAACCCGTATCTGACGCCCTTCGCCCTCGACATGCTCGCCCATCTGGCGGCGTCCGCGCTCACCGCCATCCACCAGAAGCCGCCCGGCGCCGGTGCCGACGTCGGCACCGGCACCGGCACCGTGCACCGGCTCGCCCTCGACACCCTGGGCGTGGAACGGGCACGGCTGCTGGCCGACCCCGCCTGCCCCTGGCGTGGGGGGCACGAGGCCGCTGACCCGGCTTCCGCCGAGGACGCCGCCGTGCCCCTGCGGCCCGGCCTCCTCCCACCGCCCGGCTCCTCCCGGTTGCTCACCCCCGCGCAGGCGGTGCCCGAGTGGGCCGCCGACGCGCTCGCCAACCCCGTGTGCGGTGCCCTGGGCACCGGCGTACGACCGGACCGTGAGGCCGCCAACACGGCCCCGGCGAGCGGCCGGTTCGCGGTACGCGGCGGGGCCCGCCTCCTCGACGTGCACTGGAGCGGGCACGCCGACACCTACCGGGACAGCGCCGCTCTCGCCCTGTGCGAGGGGCTGGAGCGGCTGGCGGGACTGCGCGAGGGCGGCGGCGCAGCCATCCGCGCCGCCCGGTCCCGGCTGACGCACCCTTCGGTGGATCCGCGTGCGTGCGGCCTTCCCCCGGCGGCCTTCTTCGAGGGGGCGGCCTCCCCGTTCGTCCCGTACGACGAAGAACTCGTCCTGCCGTGGGTGTGGGGGTGGTCGCTGCGGGACGAGCAGCCGGTACTGGTGCCCGAGCAGATGGTCCACTACCGGCTGGCCGGCCCGGGGCCGTACTTCGCGGTCGAGACCTCCAGCGGGTGTGCGGGTGGCTCCTGCCTGGAAGAGGCGGTACTGCACGGGCTGCTGGAGGTGGTGGAGCGGGACGCCTTCCTGGCCGCCTGGCTGGGACGTGCCCGGTTGCCCGCGATCGCGGTGGACAGCTGCCGCTCCCGCCCGCTCCGCTCGCTCGCCGAGCGGATGCGGCGCGGCGGCTACCGGCTCCGGCTCCTCGACAACCGGATCGACCTGCCCGTGCCCGTCGTGACCGCGGTCGCGATCCGCGAGAACGGCGGGCCGGGAGCGCTGTGCCTGTCCAGCGCCGCCGCTCTCGAACCGGAGCACGCAGCCGAGTCGGCGGCACGCGAGGTCGCCAGCCACCTCTCCGGCTTCGCGGACCGCACCGTCCGCGACCAGGAGCGGCTGCGCGCCATGGCCCGGGACTTCGGCCTGGTGCGCGAACTCACCGACCATGCCGCACTCTACGGCCTCCCCGAGATGACGCGGCACGCCGCGTTCCTCCTCGACTCCGGCGACCGGCCACAGCCCTGGACCGAGGTCTTCCGCGACGACGGGCGCGCTGCGGGCCGCGCGGGAAGCGGCACGGGAAGTGGCACGGAGAGCGGTACGGGAAGTGGCGCGGAGAGCGGCGCGGGAAGTGGCGCGGAGAGCGGCGCCGTGCGCTGCGGCGGTGCGCTGCCCGCCAGGGACCTGTCCGCGGCTGTGCGCCACTGCCGGGACCTGCTCGCCGCCCGGGGCTTCGACACGATAGTCGTCGACCAGACAGGCCCCGAACAGCGGGCGACCGGCACGCACGTGGTGCGGGTGCTGGTGCCCGGACTGCTGCCGATCGACTTCGGCGCACGGCGGCACCGCGCGCCCGGCATGGCGCGAGCCCGCACCGCGCTGCGCAGCGCCGGGCTGCGCGACCACGACCTGACCGCGGCGGAGCTCAACCCTGCTCCGCACCCGTTCATGTGAGGGGATGAGGGGGAAGGTGCCCGACAGCTCAGAGCCCGGCGCGGGTAAGGACCGCGCCGGGACCGTCACCCGCTATCTGGACGCGGTGCTGCGGCGGGCCTCGGTCCCGATGGAGGCCGAGCCCTTCGAGCCGGACTGGCAGGACAGGCCGCGCAGCCACAAGGTCTACCGCGGGGCACCAGGTTTCCCGCTGCCCGACCAGGCGCCGCAGCCCCCGCTGACGCTGGGAGAGGTCCTCGCGGCCCGGCGCCCTGGCTGCCGTCAGGACCGGGAGGCGGTCTTCACCGTGCCACTCCTCGCGGACATGCTCCGCTACTCCTACGGCTGGCTCTCCCGTCGTCTCCAGGTCGATCCGAACCCCGGCAGACGCGGCCAGGCTGCCGCCACACACGCCGAGTGGGCGCGTGGCAGCGCGGCCGGCGGCGGTCTGTACCCGTGCGAGCTGTACTGGGTGTGCGGCCGGGGCGGCGGCCCACTGCCGGGCGTGTACCACTACGAACAGCCCAGGCACTCCCTCCGCCGCGTCGCCACCGCCGACGTCTCGTCCCGGGTACGCGCCGCTTTGGGCACCGGCGCGGGCACGGAAGCGCAGTTCCTCCTGGTCACCACCCGGCTGTGGCAGAACGCCTTCAAGTACGGGGAGTTCGGCTACCACTGCGTCACCATGGACCTCGGCTGCCTGCTGGGGACGTGGCAGACCTGGGCAGCCGCCTACGGCATCGGGCTGCGCCCGCGCCTGTGGTTCGACGAACCGGAGCTGGACCGGCTGTTGGGTCTGGACCCGGCCACCGAAAGCGTCCTCGCCGTGGTGCCGCTGCCCTGGCGGCGCCCTTGCGGCGATGTGCCGGAGGGGGCCGCCGCCGGGGGCCAGGGCCTCCGCCCGGCGACCCCAGGCCCTTCGCCGGTCACGGCAACGGCGGCCGAACGCTCCCGTGCCGTCCGGCGGTTCCCCGCGGCCGAGTCGGCCCATCTCGCGGCGGTGTACGACCCGCGTCCTGTCCCCTCCCCCGAGGCACTGGCCGAGGCCGCGCGGACGCCCGCCGAGGAAGCCGAGACCGCGCGGACGCCCGCCGAGGAGGCTGTGGCCGCGCCCGGTCCGTCCGGGCTCGTGGCCGCCACCGTTCCGTTGCCCGCGCCCACCCCGCTCGCCAGCGGTGTCGCGGCGGCGCTCGCCGACCGGCGCAGCAGCTTCGGCCGGTTCTGCGCGCACCGTCCGCTCGCCGCCGAGGATCTGTCGGCGCTGCTGAGCGCGGCAGCGGCCGGACGACAACTGGGGACCGGCCAGGTTCCGCTGACCCGGCTGGCGGTCTTCGTGCAGCACGTGGCGGACGTACCGGCCGGCCTCTACCTGTACGACGCCGGGGCCCACGCCCTCGTCCCGCTGCCCGGCCCGGCCCCGCACCCCTTCCTGCAGCGGGTCTACACCCTCACCAACTACAACCTCGAACAGGCCGCCGTCGCCCTGTTCGTCCTGGCCCGCCCGCACGCTGTCGTCGCCACCGCGGGGCCGCGCGGCTACCGGCTGCTCAACGCCGAGGCGGGCGCCGTCGCGCAGACGGTCTACCTCGCCGCCGCCGCTCTCGGCACCGGCTGCGGTGCCGCGCTCGGTTTCGACTACGAGGCCGTGCACGCGGCGCTTACACCCGCCGTGGGCACCAGCACCTGGCCACTGCTGCTCCTGATGGCAGGGCACGAGCGCCCCGCGCCGGCCCGGTTCGACGCGTCCGTCACCCCTCGCGCCCCCAGCGCCCGCACGGACGGGACCAACCTGTGACGACCGACATGCACTCCCCCACCCCCTTCGTCCTCGCC
>NZ_JASKYT010000129.1:0-16873 GCF_041028275.1 Streptomyces sp. PU-14G | reverse complement strand
CGATCCCTGCYMCYRMCMCCCGCCACCGGGCCGGTGGCCGCTGTCAGGACCCGTCCGCCGCCACCCCGCGGGCCACCTGCTCCAGACGGTGACGGTGCTTCTCCCACCAGGCCCGGTCAGCCGGCGGCATGTTGTCGTTCCCGTCCCGCATCCCGGTGGCGCCGTCGACGAGTTCCCGCACGATGTCGGCGTGGCCCGCGTGCCGCTGGGTCTCGGCGAGCATGTGCACCAGGATCCGGTGGAGTGTCACCTCGCTCCGCTCGGCCGGCCAGTGCGGAACCCAGCCCGTGGCGTCCAGCGCCAGGCTTTCGATCGTCGTGTCCGCGTGCGCACACACCCCGCGGTACCGTCCGACGATATCCTCGCGCGACTCGTCCGCGGTCGCCCACATGTCCACGGTGGGCTCGGCGTCCTGGGTGAGGCGGGGCAGCAGGTGGTCGGCGGGGCGCCCGAACGTGTCGCCGAAGTAGCCCAGTTCGCAGTAGGACAGGTGCTTGACCAGCCCCAGCAGATTGGTGCCTGTGGGCGTCAGCGGGCGCCTGATGTCGTACTCCGACAGCCCTTCGAGCTTCCACAGCAGGACGTCGCGAGCGGTCTGCAGGTAACGGTGGAGGTCCTTCTTCGGATCCGGTGCGGTCATGCCGGACAGCCAATCATCCTTACGCGCCCTCCACCCCCTCCTCGGCGGCACGCGCACGCTCCCGCCGCTGAGTGGAGGCAGCGTGGCCCGCGAGAGCTTCCGTGATCCGCCCACGCTTCTGCCGGAGTACCCCCGGACCGGTCTGCGCGTAGGAAGTGTGGACGCTCAGCCTCGCCGCGACGGCCCTGCCGCCGCCCCGCAGGTAGGCGCCGCCGTGTCCGTTCATGTCTGCTCGATGCCCGAATGCATTTACTTCCTCGTCCCTCGCTCGTAGCATGGCCGCGTCGCACCAGAGACAGTCATGAAACGGACGCAAAACAACATGTACGCACCGGAGCGGCAGCAGGAGATCCTGCGCCTGGCACGCGAGAGCGGGCGGGTGGACGTGCTCTCCCTGGCCGAGGAGTTCCAGGTCACCGCGGAGACCGTACGGCGGGACCTGAAGGTGCTGGACAGGGCGGGACTCATCCGCCGGGTCCACGGTGGCGCCATTCCCGCGGGACGGCTCGACTTCGAACCCGACCTCGCCGAGCGGGACGCGGTGGCCGCCGACGAGAAGGACCGGATCGCGCAGGCCGCGCTGACCGAGCTGCCCGCCGAGGGCAGCGTCATCGTCGACGCGGGCACCACCGCCGCCCGGCTGGCCGCCCTCGTCCCCCTCGACTCCGCCCTCACCGTGGTGACCCACGCGCTGCCCGTCGCGGCCCGGCTCGCCGACCACCCCGGCATCTCCCTGCACCTGGTGGGCGGCCGGGTACGGCACCGCACCCGGGCCGCCGTCGACGCCTGGGCGCTGCGGGCCTACGGCGAGATCCGGGCCGATGTCGCCTTCGTCGCCACCAACGGCTTCTCCCTCACCGGCGGGCTCACCACTCCCGATCTCGCCGAGGCCGCGGTCAAGCGTGCCGCGCTCGCGGCTGCCCGCCGTGTCGTACTGCTCTGCGACTCCGCCAAGTTCGGTCAGGAGCACCTTGCCCGCTTCGGGGCCCTCTCCGACATCGACCTGCTGATCACGGACACGGGCCTGACCCCACAGGACGCCCTGACGATCGAGCGCCGGGGCACGGCGGTGGTGCGCGCGTGATCCTCACCCTGACCCCCAACCCCAGCCTGGACCGCACCTACGAGCTGCCGGGGCTGAAGCGCGGCGCGGTGCTGCGCTCGGCCGGCGACCGGGTCGACCCGGGCGGCAAGGGCGTGAACGTCTCCCGCGCGCTCGCCGCCGCAGGGGGCCGTACGGTGGCGGTGGTTCCGCTCGGCGGTCCCGAAGGTGCGCTGCTCGCCCGGCTGCTCGCAGAGCACGGCATCGAGGCGGCCGGGGTTCCCGTCGCCGGGTCGACCCGCGTCAACGTCACGCTCGTCGAGCCGGACGGCACTCTCACGAAGGTCAACGCGTCAGGACCCGAGATCGACCGGGCAGCCGCCGAGGCGCTGCTGGAGGCCGTCCGGGCGCGGTCGGCGGGCGCGGACTGGATCGCCTGCTGCGGCAGCCTGCCGCGCGGCCCGGGAGACGAGTGGTACGCGGAAGTGGTGGCCCGCACCCACCGGGCCGGAGGCAGGATCGCCCTGGACACCTCCGGCGCGGCCCTGACCGCCGCGCTCGGGCAGCGGCCCGACGTGGTCAAGCCGAACGCCTCGGAACTGTCCGAGGCCGTCGGGCACCCCCTGGCGACGGTCGGTGACGCGGTGAAGGCCGCCGAGGAACTGCGCGGGCGCGGTGCTCGCGCCGTCCTGGCCAGCCTGGGCGCGGACGGGCAACTGCTCCTCGACGACACCGGTACCTACCTCGGCACCGCGGCTGAGGTGGTCGCGCGCAGCGACGTCGGCGCCGGGGACGCGTCCCTGGCCGGCTTCCTGGCCGCGGGCGGCCGGGGCCGGGCGGCGCTCGCCGCCGCCGTCGCGTACGGAACCGCCGCCGTGCAGCTGCCGGGCAGCGCGATGCCGGCCCCCTCCAACCTCGATCCGTCGCTGGTCACCACGACCACGGACATCCCCATGAACCGCGCCCTGACGAGGCCGACGCGATGAACACCCGGTTTCCCCTCCCGTCCCCCGGCCGCCCGTGCGGGCGGCCGGTCACCAAGGAGTCGCGATGAGCGAGCTGATCCCCCCGGAGCTGGTCGATCTCGACCTGTCCGCCGAGAGCAAGGAAGCGGCCACCAGGACGCTCGCCGCACGGATGGTGGCAGCCGGCAGGGTCACCGACCTCGACGGCTTCCTCGCCGACGTCGCCGCCCGTGAGGCCCAAATGCCGACGGGTCTCGACGGCGGCATCGGCATCCCGCACTGCCGCAGCGAGCACGTCACCGAGCCCGCGCTGGCGTTCGGCCGCAGCGCGCGGGGCATCGACTTCGGGGCGCCGGACGGTCCCGCCGACCTGGTCTTCCTGATCGCCGCACCTGCCGGGGCCGACAGCGAGCATCTGACCATCCTCTCCGCGCTGGCGCGGCGGCTGACGGATCAGGAGTTCGCGGCGGCTCTCCGCGCCGCACGCGATCCGGCCGCGGCGGCTGCCATGATCCGTGGCGACGGGCCGGCGACCGCGCACGACCGTGAACACGATCGAGAACACGACCGAGAACACGACCGAGAACACGACCGTGAACACGACAGGCAGTCGGCGCCTGCGGAGGGCGAGGAGGGGGGCGCGCGTCGCGCCGGGTCCTCCGCGCCGCCCGCCCCGCGGTCGGCGGACGCGGGCGCGGGCGCGGGGCGGGGTCCGTTCCGGATCGTCGCCGTCACCTCGTGCCCGACGGGCATCGCGCACACGTACATGGCCGCCGAGGCCCTGGAACGTGCCGGGCAGGAGGCCGGGGTCGAACTGACCGTCGAGACCCAGGGGTCGGGCGGGTTCGCCAAGGTCGAGCCCGGCATCATAGCCGCCGCCGACGCCGTGATTTTCGCGCACGACGTGGAGGTGCGGGACAAGGCCAGATTCGCCGGCAAGCCCACCGTCGACGTCGGTGTGAAGGCCGGGATCAACCGTCCCGCCGAACTGGTCGCCGAGGTGCGTGCCAAGGCAGCGCGCGGCGAGACGAGCGGGCCGGCCGAGCAGGGCCCGGAGTCCGCCGAGGAGCCGGACCCGGGCGAGGGCTTCGGCTCGCGGCTCCGCCGCTACCTGATGAGCGGCGTCAGCTACATGGTGCCGTTCGTCGCCGCGGGCGGCCTGTTGATCGCGCTCTCCTTCGCTCTGGGCGGCTACGAGATCTCCGACGCCAAGTCCGTCGCCGACCACTTCGTCTGGACCGAGGTCCGCAGTTGGGCCGCCCTGCTCAACCAGGTCGGCAGCGCGGCCTTCGCCTTCCTCGTTCCGGTACTGGCCGGCTACATCGCCTACGGCATGGCCGACCGGCCCGGCCTCGTCCCCGGGTTCGTGGGCGGGTCGATCGCTGTGACCATCGACGCCGGCTTCCTCGGCGGCCTGGTCGCCGGCCTGATCGCGGGCGGCGTGGTGCAGGCGATCCAGCGCGTGCGCATCCCGCCGACGCTGCGCGGCATCATGCCGGTGCTGGTGATCCCGCTCATCGCCTCCGCGCTCGTGGGCTTTTTGCTGTTCGTCGTGATCGGTGAGCCGATCGCGGCCCTCCAAAAGGCGCTGACCGACTGGCTCGGCGGTCTGTCCGGATCCAACGCCGTCGTCCTCGGCGTGGTGCTGGGCCTGATGATGTGCTTCGACCTCGGCGGCCCGCTGAACAAGGTCGCGTACGCCTTCGCGGTGGGCGGCCTGGCCGACCCGAACGACGGCAGCCTGAAGGTGATGGCCGCGGTGATGGCGGCCGGCATGGTCCCTCCGCTGGCGATGGCGCTGGCCACGACGGTGCGCGGGAAGCTGTTCACCCGGACCGAGCGGGAGAACGGGAAGGCCGCCTGGGTGCTGGGGGCCTCCTTCATCACCGAGGGCGCGATCCCCTTCGCCGCGGCGGACCCGCTGCGGGTCATCCCCTCCGCGATGGCGGGCGGCGCGGTCACCGGCGCGCTGTCGATGGCCTTCGGCTCCACGCTGCGGGCTCCGCACGGAGGAGCGTTCGTGGTCCCGCTGATCGGGAACCCGCTGCCGTATCTGGTCGCCATCGCGGCGGGTACGGCGGTGGCGGCCGGTCTCGTCCTCGTCCTGAAGGGCCGTCACCCGCGGGCGGCAGCTGCCCGCCCGAACCCGACGGCGACCGGCGCCCCCGCGGAGACGGCGAGCGGCGCCCCCGCGCAGCCTCCGCTGGGGTGACGTGCGAGCGCGCTGGAGCGCGTTGGCCGGACGCCGAGGGCTCGGGGATTTCTACTTGTCGACCGAACCCTCTCCGAGCCCGCGAAGGACTTGAAGCATGACGGACGATTTCGTTGTCGACGTGAGCCGCATCCGTGCCGACGCCCGGGCGAAGATGGAAGGCGGGCCGGTGACGGGCACCTACGGCGCCGACCGGGACCGCGTGGTGGCCGTTCTCAACGACGTGGTCGCCACCGAGATCGTGTGCTGGATGCGCTACACCCGGCACGCCATCTCCGCGACCGGTATCGACCGGGCGCAGGTCTCGGCGGAGTTCACCGAGCACGCGAAAGAGGAGTGGGATCACGCGCTGCGCGCCGCCGAGCGCATCTCCCAGTTGGGCGGGGAGCCCGACTTCGACCCGGCCACCGTGGCCCGGCGCTCCCACACCGACTACACCGCCACCCCCGACAACGAGCTGCAACAGATGCTCCGGGACAACCTGGAGGCGGAGCGCATCGTCATCGGCGTCTACCAGGAGATCATCCGCTGGCTGGGGGACAAGGACCCCACGACGCGGCGGGTCATGGAGAGCATCCTCGAAGAGGAGGAGGACCACGCCGACGACCTGCTCGACCTTTTGGGCGGCTGACCGCCGGCACCGGCGCCAGACGCGGGTCCTCGTCCCACGCGGAGCACCGCGGCGTCTTCGGGCGAGCGGTCACGGATGGACGAGGACGTGGGCGAGCGCGACCCGGCCGGTGCCGGTCGCTCTGATCGTCACGTAGCGGGTGCTGCCGGCCAGGTCGACCAGACTGGGTCGCAGGGCCTTGCCCGCGACGTGGACGGTTCCCGTGTCCGTGACCACGTCGAATCCGGTGGTCGTCATCGAGGCGTCGTTCCAGACCTCGATCCGGCTGACGTGCCGGGCGCGGCCGAGGTCGACGCGCCACCAGGCCCCCTTCTCGCCGAGCGTTCGGGTGTCGGTCGTGGTGTCGCCGTCGAGCGCGCGGCTCGCCGAGGCCGAGCCGTCGGTCGACGACTGGCTCGCCGTGCCCTCGCGCGCCAGGTCGCGCCGCAGGTGCTCGGCGGGGGCCGTGCGGGCTCCGGCCGAGGCGACAGTGCGCAGAGCGTCTGCGGGCAGTTCGTCGAGTCCTGTGTGGTTGCCCGTCATGACGGAGCCCTCGCCGCCGAGGGCGGGCGCGGCGGTGTCGGTCCAGTTGCCGCGGACGGTGTTCTCGATCCCGTAGTCGGCCCAGTTGGAGACCCACTTGTAACCGACGCGGGTGATCACGTTGCGCTCGACGCGCAGGTGGCTGCTCTGCTCGTCGAGGTAGATGCCGTTGCCGTCGCGTTCGGTGTTGCCGTAACCGGAGCGGTTGATGTAGTTGCCGGAGATCACCGTGCCAGGCTGGGAGCCCTGGGTGTAGAGGGCGCCGCCGTCGTGCTGGGCGCGGGAGACCTCCATGACGTGCGTGATGCGGTTGTTGGTGATCTTGTTGTCGCGGAGGACGGACCGCTGGGCCTCCGGTTGGTTCCAGCCCCAGCCGACCGAGACGCCCGAGTAGGGCAGGTGGTCGAGCGTGTTGTGGTCGATGGTCAGCTCCGCCTCGTAACCGGCCCAGATGCCGACGGCGTCGGTGTACTCGACGCCTGTGTCACGGACGGTGTTGTAGGAGACGGTGTTGCGCTCACCCGCGAGCGCCTCGTCGGGCCGCGGCTCGGTGTCCCCCACGTACAGGGCGCCGGAGGACAGGTCGGTGAAGGAGGAGCGGGTGACGGTCGAGTCCTTCGTCCCGGCTTCCAGGATCGCGCCCGCTCCCCCGAGGTGGGCGAACCGTGCGCGCTCGACGGTGATGTTCCGCCCGCCACGCACGGTGAGGGCCGCCGACGGCTTGGTGTAGTAGCGGCCCGCGTGGTCGACGGGGCCGTCAGCGCCCGTGAGGGTGAGGCCCGCCTGGGTGCCCGCGTACCCTTCGTCGGTGCCGGGCTGCCGGTAGGCGGCGTGGGCGAACCCGAGGCCTGTGAAGGTGACGTCGTGTGCGCCGTCGATCACGACGAGCTGCTCGGTGTGCGGGGTGACGGCCTGCGCCCGGCGCATGTTCTCGCCCTTGCGCGGCAGGTAGGTGACCGTGCGCGCCGCCGAGTCCCACACGAACTCTCCCGGTTCGTCGAGGAGTTCCACGGCGTTCTCGAAGAAGGCGACACCGGTGTACCGGTCGGAGTCGACGGTGGTGCTGTCCCAGGCCGGGCCCGTGCGGTCGGTACCGCTGGCGGAGTTGGTCCAGCACGGCTGGGCGAACGTCAGGTCGTCACCACTCAAGCCGGTGATGCGGCAGTGGTAGTTGCGCCAGCGGACCCTGATGACGGCTTCCGCGTCGGTGGGGCTGCGCCAGTCCGCGATTCCGGTGGCTCGGGCCCCGCTCATGCCGTCCTTGGTCGCGTCGCACACGTCGGCCGGGCACGCCGCGCCGCGCGCCCGCACCGCGCGCTCGCCGTTCACGAACAGCTGGCGCGGGGTGACCCCGTCCGGCACGCCGGCCGTCCAGGTGCCGTCCCCGTTGCGGGACCAGCCGGTCAGTGCACGGCCTCCGGACAGTACGGGGTGGGCTCCGGGTGCCGCGGCCCAGGTGACGCTGTGGCCTCCCCGTCCCGAGTCCCGCTCGTCCAGGCGCAGCGGCTCGGTGCGGGTGTAGGTGCCCGAGCGGAGAAGTATGCGGGTGTCGCGGCCGGTCCGGGTGCGCGCCTCGTCCCGCGCGCCCTGAAGGGAACACGGCCGTGCGCGGGTGCAGGAGTCGCCGTGGCCGTGCGGGGCCGCGTACAGGGTGCGGGGGCCGCTTTCGGCGTGCGCGGACGGCGGGCCGGTGACCAGGAGGAGTGCCGCGGCCAACAGCGCAGTGACGAGGGCCCGTGCTGCTTCGGTGAGGCGTCTCACGCGTCTGCCTTCCAGTCGGGGTGGTCGGGCATCGGCGGGTTGACGGCGCCGAAGAGCCAGTCGCGCAGGAAGTGGTCGAGGGAGCGGTCGCCGGTGACGCGCACGGTGTGCCGGATGAAGTCCTCACTGGTGACGTTCCGGTCCTTGAAGCGCTCGGGCCACAGCCGCATGACGCGGGAGAACCGCCGCTCGCCGGTACGCAGGCGCAGGGCGTACAGGACCAGGGCGCCGCCGTCGTAGATATTGGTGCCGCCCAACTCCCGGGGCAGCCCCGGCGGCCCGTGCTCGGCGCGGACCTCGTCGAGTTCCGCGTACGTGGCCCGCATCTTGTCCTCCAGGACCGACCAGCCCCGCTCCTCGCCGTAGACCGCGGCGTAGTAGACGGCGGGCCCCTCGTTCAGCCACGCCTGCTGCCAGTCGGCGGGGGTGACGGAGTCGCCGTACCACTGGTGCACCAACTCGTGCACCATCGTGGTCTCCCAGACAGGACGTCCCTGTGCGTCGGGCTTGAACCAGTCGGTGGAGAAGAGGCTGAGGGTCTGGTTCTCCAGCGCGTCGGAGTAACCGTCGTAGATGTGGCAGCCGTACACGGAGAACGGGTAACGCCCGAACCTGTCCTCCAGCCAGGCGAGGTGGTCGGCGGTACGGTCGACGACCGGGCGGTACGTCTCCTCCTGCCCCTGGGGGACGACGTGCCGCAACGGCAGGCCGCGAGGACCGCTGCCGTACAGGTAGGTGCCCTTGACCACCGCGATGCCCACGAGCTCGGTGGCCATGCGCTCGCGCAGGGCGAAGTGCCAGACGGTGGAGCCGTCCGAGCGCGGTGTCCTGTGCAGCAGTTCGCCGTTCGCCGTGGCGACGTACCCCTTCGGGGCGCTGATGTGGAACGTCCAGGTCGCCTTGTCTGAGGGGTGGTCGTTGCAGGGGAAGAAGGTGTCGGCCCGGGAGGACTGGGCGGCGCAGGCGAAGCCGCCGTCGGAACCGAATCTCCAGCCGGTCAGGCCCAAGCGGGGCGCCTTGCCGTTGCCGTGGTAGCGGATCTCGACCGTGAAGGCGGTGGAGCGGCGCAGCGGGCGCCGGGGGGTGACGGTGAGCTCCTGGCCGCTCTCCCCCTCGGACAGCGACCACGGTGCCGCCCGGCCGTCCACGGTGACGGAGTCGATCGTGTGCCCGTCGGTGTCCAGGTTGAAGGCCGACAGGTCCTGGGTCGCCCTGGCCCGCAGGGTCACGCAGCCGGTGAAGTCGTAGGTCACCGGGGTGAAGTCGAAGGTCAGGTCGTAGTGGCTGACCTGGTATCCGCCGTTGCCGAGGGTCGGGAAGAGGGGATCGCCGAGGCCGTCGGAGCCGGGCCGCGGGTCGAAGCCCGCTTTCCCGGCGGCGCCGGCGGCTTGGGCGGGTGCGCCGAGGGCGGGCACGGCGAGTGCGGCGGCCACCGCCGTGCCGCCCAGCCGCAGGGCGGCACGTCTGCTGGAGGGCCGAGGGCTCATTTCTTCCCCTTCTGGACGGCTTCCTCGAACTCGCTGCGGGCCTTCCCCGCGCCCTTGTCGAGGTAGTCCTTGACGAGGCTGTCGTAGGCCGACATCGGTTTGCGGCCCGAGATGATGTCCTTGAGGCCGTCCTGCTTGAGCGTGTGGAGGCTGCCCGTGCCCTTGGCCTCCCAGGTCGGCGAGAAGACCGAGAGGGTGGGGTCGGGGGCCAGCATCGGGATCATCTTCGAGTAGGCCGCGTGGGCGTGCCGCACCGCGTCCTTCGAGGTGGGGCTGAAGACGGCGGGCACGGCGGAGGCGAGCATCTTCCACGGTGCGGCCACGTCCTGGGTGCCCCGTTTGGTGAGCACCGGGTTGCCGTTGCCGTCGCGGGTGAAGTCGGTGCCCTCGACGCCGTAGTTGATGAGCGTGTACTCCTCGCTGCCGAAGGGAGCCGCGACGAAGTCGGCGAGGGCGAGGAGCTGCTTGACGCGTGCGGCCGGCGCCTTCTTGATAAAGGTGGTGGAGAGACTGAGGTTGTCCGTCCAGGAGACGGCCCCGGCGCCGAAGGGCGTCATGGGGCGGGGGTCGTACTTCTCGTCGACCGCGGCCATCGCGGCGACGTATCCGGTGCTGGGCGTCAGGTAGGGCGGCATGCCGTCGTAGACGTAGGCGGCCTTGCCGTTCTTGAACAGGTCCGTGTACTGGGCTTTCTGGGCGCCGGACATGCCGAGTGAACCGGGGTAGAAGCAGCCTGCCCGGTGCAGCTTGCGGGCGGTCTCGACGGCGAGCCGGTACTCGTCGGTCTCCAGGTCGGCGGTGAACTTGCCGGTCTTGGCGTCCATCCGCCAGTGGTAGGGCGCTCCGGCCGACATGGCGAGCAGGTTGGTGACGTCCGCCATGATCGCGTACTGGTCCTGTTTGGGGCGGGTGAGCTCCTTGCACAGCTCCGTGAACCGGTCGAGCCCGGTGATCTCGTCGAGGTCGGAGACACCGGCCCCGGCGAAGAGATCGTGGCGGTAGAAGCCGGCGCCGCCCGTGACCGCCCGGGAGATCGGGACGCCGTAGAGCTTCCCGTCGTAGATCGCCTTCTGCCAGGCGCCCTTCGGGATGGCGGCGAGGTTGGGGTACGCCTCGACCTCGTCCCCGGCGAGGAAGGGCGTGAGGTCGGCGCAGGTGGCGGCGAGGAAACCGGCCTTGTTGTCGACGCCGCCCGTCTCCGGGTACATGAAGAGGTCGGGCAGGTTGTCGCCTGCCACCATGGTGGAGAACTTGCTCGGATAGTCGTCGGCCGGCACGGCGGTGAGGTCGACGGTGCCGCCCAGCTTCTTCTCGATCGCTTGCCAGGCGGCGTTCCTCTCGCGTCCGGCCGGCGGTGGGGCGAAGGTCTCCATGGCCGCCGAGACCGGTTCGGCGCCCTTGAGGGGGCGGCCCCGCACGGCGGGCAGCGGCTTGGCCGGGTAGCGGAAGAAGGCCTGCGGCACGCCCTCGGCGGTGCCGGGCAGATCCGGCTTGACGCCGATGTCGCGCACCGTGGTGTGCGGCAGGAGTGCGGCGCTCCTGGTGCCGGCCCGGGCTTTCGTGCCGCCGTCTCCGCACGCGGTCACCAGCGGGGCGGCGGTCAGGGCGAGGCAGAGCCCGGCTCCGGTTCGCAGGAGCGCTCTTCGGTCGATGGGGGTGGAGGACGGCACCGTGCGGTCTCCTTGCGTGAGACGGGGAGAGGGAAGCGGAGCGGGTGAGGGCGTCGAGGGCCTCAGCCCTTGATGGCTCCGGTCAGGACGCCCTTGGTGAAGTAGCGCTGCAGGAAGGGGTAGACGAGCAGGATCGGGACGACGGCGACGACCAGGACGGCCATCTGCACGGACTGGTGCGGCGCGGTGCTCTCGCCGAGTGCTGTGCCGCCCAGGCTCTGCCCCTGGAGGACGAAGGTGCGCAGCACCAGGGGGATCGGCCACTTCTCGGAGTCGTCGAGGTACAGCAGGGCGTTGAAGAACGCGTTCCAGTAGGTGACGGCGTAGAAGAGGCTGATGACCGCGAGGACGGCTTTGGACAGTGGCAGGACCAGGCGCACCAGGATGCGCAGGTCTCCGGCGCCGTCCACCCGTGCGGCGTCGAAGAGTTCGCCGGGCAGGTTCATGAAGAACGAGCGGAGCACCACCAGATTGAACGCGCTGACCAGGGTGGGCAGCACGAGCGCGGCGTAGGTGTCGTACAGCCCCAGCTCGTTGACGAGCAGGAAGTTGGGGATGATGCCGGGGTTGAACAGCATCGTGAACAGGGCCGTCATCAGCATGAACCGCGCTCCTGTGACGTCCCGCCGGGAGAGCCCGTAGGCCATGCCTATGGTGATCAGCAGGCTGGCGGCGGTGCCGAGAACCGTGATGCCGATGCTCACCAGCAGGGCGCGCAGGACGACTCCGCCGGTGAAGATGGTGCGGTACGCCTCCAGGGTGGGGTGGTCGGGCCACAGGACGAGCCCGGTGCTTTTGACGATGTCGGTCTGGGAGGCGAAGCTCGTCCCGATCACGCCCAGCAGCGGGTAGGCGACCGCGAGGACGACCACGGCCAGGACGGCGGCCTTCGCCACCAGCGTGGTCTTCCTCGGCTTCTCCATCCACGGTGGGCGGGCCGGCGCGCTGCCGCGTCCGCGGACCGTGGGCAGGCGTCGGGAGGGAGGCTTGTTCCTCGCCCCGGCGCCGGTGTCCGGCCCCGGGGCCGCCTCTTGCGTGGTCTGTTCAGCGGTCAGCACCGCGGTACACCCCTTCGTGGCCGAGGCGGTGGGCGACCTTGTTGGCACCCAGGACGAGGGCGGTGCCGATGACCGCCTTGATGAGGCCCACGGCGGCGGCGACACCCCAGTCGTTGTCCTTGATGCCGTGGTAGTACACGTAGGTGTCGAGGACTTCTCCGGCGCCGGGGCCGACCGCGTCGCGCTGCAGCAGGATCTGTTCGAAGCCCACGGACAGGACCTGGCCCAGGTTGAGGATCAGCAGCAGGATGATCACGGGGGCGAGCCCTGGCAGGGTCACGTGCCACAGCCGGCGGGCCGGTCCGGCTCCGTCGATGGCCGCGGCCTCGTAGCTCTGGCGGTCGATGTTCAGCAGCGCGGCGAGGATGATGATGGTGCCCCAGCCCGCGTCCTTCCACACCATCTGGAGGGTGAGCAGCCAGGGGAAGGCCTCCGGGTCGCTCATCATGTCGTAGCGGGGCAGTCCGAGGCTTCCGAGGACGTCGGGAAGGGCTCCCGCGCCGCCGAGGATCTGCTGGAAGATCGAGACGATGATGACCCAGCCGATGAAGTGCGGAAGGTAGACCACGCTCTGCACGAAGCGGCGGATCCGGTCGCTGACGACGCTGTTGAGCAGCAGGGCGAGACCGATGGGGACGGGGAAGAAGAAGACCAGCTGGATCACGGCGATCTGCAGCGTGTTGCCGACCGCGGACCAGAAGGCGGGCTGCGCGAACGCGGTGGTGAAGTTGGTGAAGCCGACCCAGACGCTGTGCATGTAGCCGAGGTAGGGCTGGTAGTCCTGGAAGGCCACCATGTAGCCGAGCAGCGGCACGTAGTGGAAGACCACGAAGTAGACGAGTCCGGGCAGGGCGAGCAGCAGCATCACCTTGTCCCGCTTGATGCGCTGCCAGAGGGTCAGGCGGCGAACCGGCGCCGGGGAGGGCGGTCTTCGGGCGCTCCGGGGTGGGGTGTCCAGCGGTGTCGGTGGAGCTGTGTCAGCCATGATCCGGTCCTGTCGGGCTGGGGCGATGCCACGGGGCCTACTGCGCCCGCAACGTAGTAATCGCTTACGCGCAACGTCAAGAGATGTGCCATGGGGCTCTCGGCTGCGCGCTCGGCGACCGCTTGACGGGGGCTCAGTGACTCCATAGCTTTTCCGGCAGCCCATAGAATGCGTTTACTGTCCGGAGGCAAGGTGCGCACTACCGACGAGGCACCGGCTCACACCGGTACGGACACCACGGCACAGCCCTCCCGTCGGCCGCGCACCCTGCTGGCCATGACGTCAGGCCTGCTCGACCAGCTCTTCCCGGCCCCCGCCAGAGCCCTCCTCGAAGAGACCGCGGACCTCCAGGCGCCCGCGCCGGTCGGCGAGTTCTCCTCACCCGAAGCCCGCGAGGCGCTGGCGCGCTGCGAGGTCCTGCTCACCGGCTGGGGCTGCCCGCCGGTGGACGCGTCCGTACTGGAGCGCGCCCCCGCCCTGCGGGCGGTCATCCACGCCGCCGGCACGGTCAAGACCTTCCTCGGCCCCGCCGTCTTCGAGCGCGGCATCGTCGTGTCGTCCGCAGCCGCCGCGAACTCCGTGCCGGTGGCCGAGTTCACGCTGGCCGCCATCATCATGGGTGCCAAGCGCGCCTTTCCCCTCGCCCACCTCTTCCGCGGCCGGCGCACCCACCGCACGGCCGCCGACCTGAGCCGCCAGCACTGGCTCGGCACCAACGGGCTGACCATCGGCGTCGTCGGCGGATCCAGAACCGGACGGCGCGTCATCGAGCTGCTGGGCGCCCTCGACGCCGACATCACCCTCTACGACCCCTACGTGACCGCCGCCGAGGCGGACGCGCTGGGGGTCACCCGGGTCGAGCTGGACACCCTCATGGCCACCAGTGACGTGGTGACGGTGCATGCTCCGCAGACCCCGGCGACACGCCACCTGCTCGACGCCCGCCGGATCGGCCTCATGCGTCCCGGCACGCTGCTCGTCAACACCGCGCGCGGCGCCCTCGTCGACACCGAGGCACTCACCGACCACCTGGTGCGGGGGCGGATCGACGCCGTACTCGACGTCACAGAACCCGAACCGCTTCCGCCGCACCACCCGCTGTGGGATCTCCCCAACGTGCTGCTCACCCCGCACCTGGCCGGCGCCCAGGGCAACGAGACCGCCAGGCTCGGCGCACAGGCCGTCGACGAGTTGGTCCGCTTCGCGCGCGGCGAGCCGTTCGCCCACCCGGTACTGGAAGCCGAGTTGGAGCGCCTCGCATGACGCACGGCACGCCGCGGGTCATAAGCTCTGCGCCACACGACGTCACGGAGGAGAGGGGCCGTATGGGGCGCCAGAGCGGCACGGACACGGACGGAGGGCGCCGCTCGACGGTCACCGACGTGGCGCGGCGCGCGGGGGTCTCCACCGCGACCGTCTCGCGGGTGCTCAACCGCAACTACCCGGTCGCCACGGCGACGCGGGAGCGCGTCGAGAAGGCGATACGGGAGCTGGGCTACGTCGTCAACGCCCACGCACGGGCGCTGGCGGGAGTGTCGGCGCGGACCGTGGGCATCATCGTCAACGACGTGGTGGACCCGTTCTACGCCTACATCGCACGAGGGGTGGAACGCGAGGCGGCCCGAGGCGGCCGGCTGTGCCTGGTCTGCTGCACCCAGGGCGATCCGCAGCGGGAACTCGCCTTCGTCGAGCTGATGCACGAGCGCCGCGCCGACGCGGTGATCGTGGTGGGCGGAAGCGTCGCCGACCGCGCGTACACGGGGGAACTGGCCCGCCGGGCACACGAGTTGGACGCTGACGGCGCCAAGCTCGTGCTGTGCGGCAGGCCCCCGCTGGGTGAGCGCGTGCCCACCGCGTCGGTCGAGTACGACAACGAGGGCGGCGCGTTCGCCCTCACCGACCACCTGCTGACGCAGGGGCACGAGCGCATCCTCTACCTGGGCGGGCCGCCCGGTCTTTCCACCACCCGCGACCGGCTCGCGGGCCACCGGCGCGCCCTGGAACTGCGCGGCGTCGAAGCGGACTCCGCGCTGGAACAGCCCGGCGCCTTCAGCCGGGCCTTCGGCGCCCGGCGGATGGCCGAGGTGCTCAGGCACGGCACCCGGTTCACCGCGGTCTTCGCGGCGAACGACATCGTGGCCGCGGGAGCGGCCCAGGCGCTGGAGGAGGCCGGGGTACGGGTGCCGCAGGACGTCTCCCTGGTCGGGTACGACGACGTGCCGGTGGCGCAGGAGATGCGCCCCCGGCTGACGACCGTGCACGTGCCGCTCGAGGAGTTGGGGCGGCAGGCCGTGCGCGTCGCCCTGTGCGACGAGGACGAGGACCCCTGGCGTGAGCCCAGCACGGGTGCGGTGCGCCTGGGCACGCACATCGTGGTGCGGGACTCCGTCGCGCCGCGGCGCGCACGCCGCGGCCGCAAGTGACCGCTTACTACCCACGGCACACCGGCGGTCATAGTAAAAAACAGAAACTCACCGGCTCCTCTTGCCACCGGCAGCAACCGCTTACATGCTGCGCTGCGGGGCACGTCCCACCCGTCACCTCCACTGCCCGGCCCGCCGCCCCGACGCCCCTCCTGTCCGAAGGAGCCAAGGATGCGCACTTCCCGCACTTCTCCGGTGACCGGCCGCCGCACCCTCCTGGCCGCACTGGCCGCCACAGGCGCGGCGACCGCACTCGGTACAGGCAACGCCTGGGCCGCCCGCCCGGACGCCGGCCCCAGCGTCACGGTCACCGCCCGCCCGGCCGCCGAGGACGAGCGTCTGCGCCTGGCCCAGGCGCTGCGCGGCAGCGAGTTCCAGCCGACCGGACGCTACCTGCCACCCGGCGCCCGGCTCCGCCTCCAGGTGCGCCCCCACGACGGTCTCGTACCGACACTCCGGGTCGGGCTGTGGGACTACTACGGCTCGGTCACCGAGCCCCGCAGCTACCCGCTCGCCCCCGGCGCCAACACCGTGACGGACCCGCACGGCGGTCCCGTCTACCTCACCCTGGCCGGAGCGGGCGAGCGCGCCACCGTGGTCTTCGGCGACGGCGCGGTCCCCATGCCGGTCTTCTCCCTGCACCACACCGGCGAAGACACCTACCAGCGCAGCCTGGACTCGTTCACCGACGTCCCCTGCGTGGAGCTGTACGCACCGCACACCCTCATGACGCTGACCCGGGAAGGCGCGCTGCGGTACCGGGACGAGGACCACGCCGCCCTGCTGGAGCTGGTCGAGACGATCATCGCCTCGCACGCCCGGATCAGCGGCCTCGACGGTGCGCGGCCCGTACACCGGCGCAAGGCGGGGCCCTACCACTTCACCGAGGTCAGCAAGGTGCCCTCAGGCGTCGGTGCGTACGCCACCCACGGGTACAACGGGTTTCCCCGTGCCTATCTCGACCGGGCGACCACGGTGGAGGGGCTCCGCACCCGCGGCTGGGGCCTTTACCACGAACTCGGGCACCTGCACCAGCAGTTCGCGTACAAGCCCGGCGGGATGACGGAGGTCACGGTCAACATCTACTCTCTCGCGGCGCAACGCACTCTGGGCCGGCCCTCGAACCTCCTGACCGTCGACCCGGCCACCGGTCTCAACCCCTTCCAGTCCGCGCTCGGGAAGTTCGGCACGGACGGGCTGGCGTACGAGAAATCGTTCGGCGCCTACGAGAAGCTCGTTCCCCTCCGCCAGCTCGAACTCGCCTTCGGCGACGACTTCTGGCCCCGGTTGCACCGACTCGTACGCGAGGAGAATCCGCAGTCCTCGCCGGACCAGGACGCCGAGCGCTACCGCGCGCTGGCCACCTACGCGAGCCGCGTCGCCGGGCACGACCTCACCGACTTCTTCGTGCACACCTGGGCCTTCCCCATCGACGCGGTGGGCCGCGCCGAACTGGCCGCCCTCCACCTGCCCGAAC
>NZ_JASKYT010000128.1:0-17707 GCF_041028275.1 Streptomyces sp. PU-14G | reverse complement strand
GCCCTCCCCCACCGGGCCCTTCTGCGCGACTTGTGAGGGGTCGATCCGCGGCGGGGAAACGGCGGGACGCGCCGGGGACTTGCCCCGTGGCCGGTGGCAGGGGCGATGATCTGCGCATGCGTGGTCCGATCCGACAGAGCCCTCCTGGCGCGTGGCAGGCCGCAGCGGCTGCCACGCTGGGAGCCGCCGCCGTCCTGCTGATCGTCCTGGCCCTGCTGCCGTGGCAGCCGCTTGCCGCCCTCGACACGGACGTGGCCTCGGGACTGCACACGGCGGCGCTCGACAATCCGGGACTCACCCATGCCAATCGGGTACTGACCGACTGGGTGTGGGATCCGTGGACCTTCCGGCTGCTGGTGGCCGCCGTGGTGGTGTGGCTGCTGTGGCGTGGGGAGCGTCCGATGGCCTGGTGGCTGGCCGGCACCGTGCTGGTCGGTTCCGGTGTGCAGCAGGGTCTGAAGGCGGCGCTGGCGAGGGAGAGGCCGCAGTGGCGCGAGCCGGTGGACTCCGCGCACTACGCCGCGATGCCGTCGGGCCACGCGATGACCGCCGCGCTGGTGTGCGTGGTGCTGCTGTGGCTCTGGCGCGAGCGGGGGCCGTCCGCCGGGGGCGTGTGGTGGCGTTCCGCGGCGGTCGTGGCGTGCGTGTCCGTCGCCGGGGTGGCGTTCACCCGCGTGTGGCTGGGTGTCCACTGGCTGACGGACACCGTCGTGGGCGTCTTGCTCGGTACGGCGCTGGGACTGGCCTCCGCAGCCGCGTGGGCGGCTCTGCGCGCCGGAGAGAGGCTGCCTGCCCCCTCCTCGACCGGGGCCGCGCCGCGGGAGCGGTAGGGCGGGCTCAGGGCTTCCTGGCGACGCCTCCGACGTTGTCGACCTCGTCCGGTTCGCCGAACGGAAGGGCCTCAGGGCGCCACCGGGTGACGGAGACCAGTCCGGGTTCGAGGACTTCGAGCCCGTCGAAGAAGCGGCTGATCTGGTCGCGGGTGCGGTTGACGCGGGGGTTGTCGCTGGTGCGGTTCCACTGGCGCACCATCGCGCGGACCGCTTCCGGGTTGACGACCTCGGCCGAGTCGCTGAAGACCAGGTGGCTTCCGGACGGAAGGGCGTCCAACAGGCGGGCTACCACGTCGTAGGCGCTCTCGTCGGTGATGTGGGCGGCGACACCGAGCAGTATCAGGGCGACGGGCCGGTCGAAGTCGAGCGTGGCCGCGGCTCCGCTGAGAATGGCGTCGGGGTCGCGCAGGTCCGCGTCGATGTAGTGGGTGACGCCCTGGGGCGTGCTGGTCAGCAGGGCACGGGCGTGGGTGAGCACGAGGGGGTCGTGATCGACGTAGACGATCCGTGCGTCGGGCGCGACACGCTGGGCGACCTCGTGGGTGTTGTCGACCGTGGGAAGACCCGTACCGACGTCGAGGAACTGCCGGATGCCGACCTCACCCGCCAGGTATCTGACCGCGCGGCACAGGAAGGCGCGCTGCGCCCGCGCGGTGGTCACGATTCCGGGGTTGCTGCGGGCGATCTCGTCACCGACCTGGCGGTCGATGTCGTAGTGGTCCTTGCCGCCGAGCCAGTAGTTCCAGATCCGCGCCGAATGCGGCAGCGTGTCGTCGATCTCTTCCGAGTCGGGTCCCAGGCTGTCCGCCATCGCTCTCCCTGTCCTCCGCGCATGCACTGACGCTGTGTGCGCACTAACGTACCCCTGGCCGGGAGTTCGAGTGCCGCACGGAGAAGTGGCGTCCCGTTTCGGCTGGTTGACGTCGATATCGGGGCGATCCCCCGCGTCGCCCCGATATCGACTGCTGCACCGGACCTCCCCGCACGAGGGGCGCGGACATCCGAAGACTCACTGAGTATATTGGCTGCCAGCCAGCCAACGCAGGAGTTACAGCATGTCCCCTCGGAGCGCATCGGTCAATGAGGAGTTGCGCCGACGCTCGCGCGAACGCCTGCTGCAGGCGACCGTCGAGCTGGTCGCCGAACGCGGTTACGAGGCGACGACGCTGGGCGCGATCGCCGACCGTGCGGGCTCGGCGCGGGGCCTGATTTCGTACTATTTCCCCGGCAAACGCCAGTTGTTCCAGTCCGCCGTGCACCGGCTGATGCACCTGACGCTCGCCGAGGCTCTGGAGCGCACCCCGCTGCCCGAGGGCCCTGGCAGCGGTGAGGAGGCGCTGGCCCGCGCCATCGACGCCATCATGGGGCTGGCACGTGATCACCCGGTGCTCATGCGGGCCCACATGGCAGGCATCCTCCAGCAGGAGGGGTTCGTCCAGTGCGACGAACAGCGGCGCCTTGCCGCTCTGCTGCGCACCGCGGTGACTCTCTACGGATCACCCGACCCGGACCGCGACTATCCACTGCTGCGCGCGAACCTCATGGGGTCCGTCGTCGCGGCGCTTCTGCCCGGTGCGCCGATGCCGCTGGAGAGGCTGCGGGGAGAGCTGTTCACCCGGTACGGCTTGGCCTGGGACCGGGGCATGCCGCCCGAGAGCCCCGGTGAGCGGGCGGGCGGCAACTCCTCCGCGGCCCTCATCCGTCAGCTGGGCCGTCTCACGCCGTAGGCACGGAACCGTGCTCCCGGCCGCACGGCACGGCGGCCATCGGCAGCACGGACGTGATGGTCCAGCGGCCGGTACAGACCGCGCTGGCGCGAAAGCCGCGCGGGAGACGCGTGGGAGACGCGTGGGAGACGCGTGGGAGACGCGTGGGAGACGCGCGAAAGCCGCGTGGGAGACGCGCTGAGACGGAAGGCGGTCCGCAGCCGGGCCCGCGAGCCCGGCCCGGCGCCCGTTCAGCGACGGGCGTGGCGGGGCGGAAGCAGGCCGTCGTCGCGGGCGTCCGCGATGACGCGGAGGGACTTGCGGCGACCGTGCCCGGTGAGCCGCATGACGGCCAGGACCGGGTCGGCGCCCCGCTGCCGCGCGGCGGTGTACGCCTCGGCCGCCGCGCGCCGTGCCGCGCGCCCACGAGGCCCGGGAGGCCGGCCCCTGCCCCTCACCGGCGCCGGCGGCGGCGCCGCGGGCAGCACGCACGCTCCCGTCACCCACACGGTGGGAGCTTTCTGCGGGGGCTGGAGCACCTCCGGGCACGCGTCCGTCAACGGCCCGTCCAGCCATGGCGTGAGTTCCGTCAGCCCCCGCGGCGTCAACGGCGGATCGGCCCGCACCTCCTCGACGCGGATCGCGTCGTCCACCACGGCGGCGAGCACTTCCACCTGGACGCCGTCGGACAGGGTGAGGCCGACGGCGAACCAGGGCGCCTGCCCGCTCGCGTCGTACGGCGCCGGGCCCGCGCCGGTGCCGTGGCCCAGCAGCTGCCAGGCCGGACAGGGCGGCCCGGGCGGCGCGGGCGGCGCGCCGTCCGGCGGGCCGCTGTCCGGCGGGCCGGCGGACGGTTCGGGCGAGTGGTCCGAGGAGGAGTGGTCCGGAGAGCAGCGGGAGTATGGGGGTCTGTCCGACACGTCGCGGCACCGTAGTCACGGACGGCCGCGGGCGTGCCCCGGCGCGCACGGGTCCTCGCACGGCACCCCTATCGACGGAGGCGGCGACAGCCCGAACGGCGCACCCGTGCCGCCGTATGGGGGCCGGGGGCGCGCGGCCGGCCGCGCGTTCCTCCGCTGCCTGAGGGGAGTGTCAGTGGGCCGGTGCAGACTGTGCGGTACCTCAGGACAACGACGTCTCCAAGGCGGTGCCGACATGGCGGATGTGCTGCTCGCGGTAGGTACGAGAAAGGGCTTGTTCCTCGCCCGGCAGAAGGCCGGTCTGCGGGGTTCGGGCACCTGGGAGTTCACTGGCCCGCACTTCAACGCGCAGGCCGTCTACTCCTTCAGCGTCGACCGGCGCGGCCCTGGAGGGCCCCGGCTGCTGGCGGGAGGGGACAGCGCCCACTGGGGTCCCTCCGTCTTCCACTCCGACGATCTCGGCAAGACGTGGAAGGAGCCCACCCGTCCGGCCCTCACGTATCCGAAGGACACCGGGGCCTCCCTGGAGCGGGTGTGGCAGCTTCAGCCGGGTGGCGTGGACGAGCCGGGCGTGGTCTACGCGGGAACGGAGCCCGGCGGCCTGTTCCGCTCGCAGGACGGCGGCGAGTCCTTCGAGCTGGTCCGCCCGCTGTGGGAGCACCCGACACGGGGGGACTGGGTGCCGGGCGGCGGCGGGCTGGGGCTGCACACGATCCTGGTGGACCCGCGCGACTCCCGGCGGGTGACCGTGGCCGTCTCGACGGGCGGCGCCTACCGGACAGCGGACGGCGGAGCGAGCTGGGAGCCGTGCAACCGCGGAGTGTCGGCCGTCTTCCTTCCCGAGGGGCAGCGCTACCCGGAGTACGGGCAGTGTGTGCACAAGGTCGCGCGCGACGCCGAGGACCCGGACAGGTTCTATCTGCAGAACCACTGGGGGGTCTTCCGCAGCGACGACGGCGCCGACACCTGGCAGTCGATCGGCGAAGGGCTCCCTTCGGACTTCGGCTTCCCCGTGGCCACCCATCCGCGGCGGGGCGGCGTGGCCTACCTCTTCCCGCTCAACGCGGACGCCGACCGGGTCCCCGCCGAGCACCGCTGCCGCGTGCACCGTACGCAGGACGCCGGCGGCAGCTGGGAGGCGCTGGGCACCGGCCTGCCCCAGTCGGCGCACTACGGGCCGGTGCTGCGGGACGCGCTGTGCACGGACGACGCCGATCCGGCAGGCCTCTACTTCGGCAACCGCAACGGTGAGGTGTTCGCGAGCGCGGACGAGGGCGAGAGCTGGCGGCAGTTGGCCCGGCACCTGCCGGACGTGCTGTGCGTACGGGCGGCGGTGATCGACTGAGCGGAGACGGTGCGGGGGCCCAGCGGTCTCGGCCGGGCGGAGGCCCGGCCGGCCGTGCAGAGCCAGTAGAGTGACGGCTCGTGGCTGCACGACCGTTGAACGAGATTGTCGAACCGGGCTGGGCCAAGGCTTTGGAGCCGGTCGCCGAACGGGTCGCCTCCATGGGCGACTTCCTGCGCGCGGAGATCGCGGAGGGGAGAACCTACCTCCCCTCGGGACCCAACGTCCTCAGAGCCTTCCAGCAGCCGTTCGACGAGGTACGCGTCCTCATCGTCGGCCAGGACCCTTATCCCACGCCGGGGCACGCGGTCGGCCTCTCCTTCTCTGTCGCGCCGGACGTGCGACCGCTGCCGGGCAGCCTGGAGAACATCTTCCGGGAGATGAACAGTGACCTGGGCCTCCCCCGGCCCTCGAACGGCGATCTGACGCCCTGGACGCGGCAGGGGGTGCTGCTGCTCAACAGGGCGTTGACCACGGCCCCGCGCAGGCCGGCCGCCCACCGTGGCAAGGGCTGGGAAGAGGTCACCGAACAGGCCATCCGGGCCCTGGTCGCGCGGGAGCGTCCGCTGGTGTCGGTGCTGTGGGGCAGGGACGCACGCAATCTGCGCCCCCTGCTGGGCGGTCTGCCCTCGGTGGAGTCCTCGCACCCCTCCCCCATGTCCGCGGACCGGGGCTTCTTCGGTTCGCGCCCGTTCAGCCGCGTCAACCAACTGCTGGCCCAGCAGGGTGCCGAGCCCGTGGACTGGCGCCTGCCGTGAGCAGCGGGGCGGCCGGCGAGGGCGCATGGGTGCTCGGGGTGGACTCGGGAGGATCGGGGCTCCGGGTCGCCCTGGGGTGGCAGCGGGCGGACGCGGGGGCGAGTCCACGGCTGGTGGGCGGCGTCACCTGCGCGGAGCCGGTCCGCACGAACGCCACCGGAATCGATCCGGCGCACCTGGCTGAGCAGTTGGTCCCTGCCGTGCGGCAGCTGCTGGCCGAGGCGGAGGCCGGACCCCAGCCCGGTTCCGGGATCTCGGCCGAGGCCGGCGCCCGGCAAGGCTTCGACGCCCGGCAGGGCTTCGGGGCGCGGCAGGGCTTCGACGCCCGTCAAGGCTTCGGGGCGCGGCAGGGCTTCGGGCCGCGGATCGCGGCGGCCTGCGTCGGTGCCGCGGGGATGGCCACGCTCGGTGACGGACTGCGTGCCGAGTTGCCGGGTCTGCTCGCACGGGAGTTCCGGGTACAGCGGGTAGCACTCGCCGCCGACGCCGTGACGGCTTATGCGGGCGCGCTCGGCGAGCAGCCCGGCGCGGTGGTGGCGGCGGGCACCGGGATGATCGCCATGGGCACCGATCTGACCACCTGGCGACGCGCCGACGGCTGGGGGCACCTGCTGGGCGACTGTGGCAGCGGTGCGTGGATCGGCCGGGCCGGTCTGGAGGCGGCCATGCGCGCTCACGACGGACGGGCGGGTGGTTCGGCAGCGCTGCGGGCCGGCGCGGAGGCCGTGTTCGGGACGCCCCTCAGCGGCTTGCCCGGCCGGCTGTATCCGCGCACCGACCGTCCCGCCGTGCTCGCCTCTTTCGCGCCCGAGGTGGCACGGTGCGCGGAGCGGGACCAGGTGGCGGCAGGCATTCTGCGAGCGGCCGGCCGCGAGATCGCGGCCAGTGCCGTGGCGGTGTGCCCTTCCGGCGACGAGGGGCTGGGCGAAGGACCACGGGAGGCGGCGGCGGTGGCACCCGTGCGCGTCGCCTTCACCGGTGGCCTGTTCGCCATGGGCGAGCCCCTCACCGGGCCGCTGCGTGCCGAGCTGGCCGAGCGGTTGCCCCAGGCCCGGGTGGTCGAGGCCGCAGGCGGCCCGCTGGACGGCGCGCTGCTGCTCGCGGGGCGACTGGCCACGGGCGGTGTCGCGCTGCCGCAGGACCCGGCTCTGCTGCGCCTCTCGGACGTTCCCGCGACCGGACCCGCCTGAGGCAGGCCGCTGACCGCCCCGACGGCGTCGCCCCTGCCTGAAAGCGTCGCGCCGTGGCCGTCCACGGGACACCCACCCGCGCGGGCCGGCTACCGGACTCCTCACCTGCTCGCGGCCCGGCCTGGCGGGCGGCGCCGGACTGCGGAGTTCCGTCCTGCCCGGACTGCGGAGTTCCGTCCTGCCACGTCGTCCCGCCACCTGTCGGCGCGTGCCCGACGGACACATCTTGTCGGACAGGGCACATCCGGGGGCAGGAAGCGTCAGAATACAGCGCACATCGACCCGGGCGAATCGGGACATACGCCCACCTGCCTCCCCCGGCCGAACAGCCAAGCTCAGCAAGGCATTAGCATGCGGGCGCATGAGCTCCCCCACAGGACCGGACAATGGCCTGCCCGTACGAATGCCACGTCCCCGCCGGCCCGGACGGCACCGCCGGCCGGAGCCCGCTGTCGCCCCCGAGGGCGCGCCGGCCCTGGTTTTGGCCGTCCCCGGCACACCTTCCAGCGCCACGCGCAGCCTCGCGGAAGAGACGCTGAGTATCGCGCGCTCGGAGCTGCCCGGTCTCGACGCGCGGATCGGTTTCACCGACGGTGACGACGAGGAGTTCCCCACTATCCGCGCCGCCCTCACCTCTGCGGTGGCCGACCGTGCGACCCGGATACGGTACGCGCGGGAGGCCCGCGAGATGTCGGCCGCGACCGCCGACGGAACAGCCTCGGAGGAGACCGAGGCCCCCGTCGCCGCCCCGGCCCGCGAGGAGGAGGACGACGGTCTGCCCGCCGTCGTCGTCCCGCTGCTGGCCGGTCCGGACGCCGCCCAGCTGCGGCGCATCCGCCAAGAGGTGCTGGGCAGCGGCTCCGGAGCCGAGCTGACCGACGTCCTGGGGCCGCACCCGCTGCTCGCCGAGGCCGTCCACGTGCGGCTCTCCGAGGCGGGCCTGGCGCGTGCCGACCGGGCCCGGCTCTTCACGGTGGCCACGGCGGCGGACGGCATCATCCTGGCCACCGTCGGCGGAGAGGAAGCCGTGCAGGCGGCCGGTATCACCGGCATGCTACTGGCGGCCCGACTGGCGGTCCCGGTACTCGCCGCGGCACTCGACGACGAGGGCGCCATCCAGCACACGGCCGAACAGCTGCGCGGTTCCGGCTCGCAGAACCTGGCCGTCGCTCCGTGCCTGATCGGCCCGGAGATCGCTGACGGGCTGCTGGAGGCCGCCGCGCAGGAAGCGGGCTGCTCGGCGGCTGAGCCGCTGGGTGCCTACCCCGCGCTGGGCAAACTCGTGGCGTCCACGTTCGCGGCCAAGGCCGGGATCGCCCAGCCGGAGGCAGCCCGGCAGCAGGGCATGCCGGTGCGCTGAGCCCTCGGCCCGGTGGCGCGGCGATGCGCCGAGCCGCCGGTCGGGTTGCCGAGCCGCCGGTCGGGTTGCCGAGCCGCCGGCCGGGTTGTGCGGCGAGCATCCGAGGTCCGACGCGCGGCGAAGCCGCGCCGCAGGCGGGAGAAGCACGCCGCAGGCAGGAGAGGCGCGCCGTACCCGCACGGAGAATCCTCCGGCGGGTACGGCGCACCCCGTCGTTCCGGGTACGCGAAGTGCCGTCGGTCCGGAGAGGGCGCCCTCGCCAACGCGGCAACGGCTCCTCCCTCAACGCGGCGCGGTGCCTCCCCCAGCGCCGGAAACGACCGGATCCGTCAGCGACAGGTGCGACGGAGTCGTCAGTCGAGAGGGACGTCGAAAACGACGCAGGATGCGGCGGGAGCCGGCAGCGAGCCGCCTCGGTGCGGCATACCCGTCTCGTGGTCCACGTCGAACCAGGTGACATCTCCGGACCGCTCGTTGGCCGCGTACAGCCGGCCGCCCGCCGGGGGCGCGGCGAGATCGCGCGGCCAGTGGCCGCCGCACGGAACGGTGGCCGTGAGGACGGGCAGTTCACCCGCTGACAGGTCGAGTACGGCGATGCTGTCGTCGCCCCGGTTCGCGACCCAGGCGAAGCGTCCGTCGGGCGAGAGGACCAGCGCGGAGGGATAGTTGGCTGGGCCCGTGTGCCCGGACGGCAGGACCCGGGTCTCCCCCAGGGGTTCCAGCTCGCCGGTGTTGCTGCGCCAACGGCAGGTCGTCACCGTCGAGTCCAGCTCGTTGACGACGTACACCCATTCGACTTCCGGCGATTCCGCTGTCCGTTCCCGCGCGCCGGGGGCGAAAGCCAGGTGGCGCGGACCGGTTCCGGCGCGGAGCGGCACCTCGCGGTGGAGGTGGAGGCCTGGGCGCGGGCCCCGCAGGTCGTAGATCCACACCGAGTCGGTTCCCAGGTCGGTGACGAGCAGCCACTGCCCTGACGGGTCCGGTACGGCAGCGTGGGCGTGCGGTCCTTCCTGCCTGTCCGCAACCGGGCCGCTCCCATGGTGCTGGTGGGTGACGGGACGGGGCTCCAGGCTTCCGTCGGCGCGCAGGGGCAGGGCGGTGACGCTGCCCGAGGTGTAGTTCGCCGTGTGGAGACGGCCGTCCGCGACGCTCAGATGCGTGGGGCCTGCGGCGTGCACGGAGACGGTGCTCCCCAGGAGTTCGAGGGGCTCTTGGCGGTGCAGGGCGAACGCCGCGGCGCCGCCCTGGTCGCTCTCACTGACCGCGTAGAGGGTCCCTCCGGAAGGGGCCAGGGCCAGGAAGGAGGGGTCCGTGACGGCGTCTTCCGTGTGATGCAGTGGGGTGAGCGCCCCCGTGGCGATGTCGAGGGCCGCGGTGGTGATACCGCGTCCGCCCGCTGAAGTGAACGATCCGATGTAGGCCTGTGCCCGGCGCTGCGTACTCTCGGCCATCGCGCTGCCCCTTCGCCGCTCCGTCTGGGGGCACGACGGTAACAGGCGTGGGGCCTTGGTCTGGACCAGCGCGGCGCCCCGACCGGCGCCGGTCGGGGCCGCAGAGCAACCGGTCGGGGGCCACGGAGTAACCGGTCGGGGGCCACGGAGTAAGGGCGGCCGTGCCTCCGGCTGCTCCGCGTCACTCCGACTCGGCGGCGGAGACAGAAGGCAGCACGGCGCAGCGGAGCGAGCCGGGCCGGACTGCCCGGCTCGCCGTCCGTTCCCCGAAAGCTGACGCCTTACGCTTACGTGAGCTCAGCACTGCTGGGAAGCGCGAGTGCCGAGTCCGCGTGGAGCGTGATGCGTACTGGTGTGAAGGTGGTGGCGTCCACCGGCGACTCACCGGTGCCGGGGTTGCGGGCGTAACGCGGGTGGGCGCCTCCGCTGACCTGCCAGCGTATGCGGTGGCCGACGGGGAAGCGGTGGGCGGTGGAGCTCATCCCCACAGTGATCTGCGAGGACGCCCCTCCGGTCGTCCGCAGCCGGCCAAATCCGTCGCAGATGTTGACGGAGCGGCCTTGTGGGTCCACGTCGCACAGACGAGTGAAGACATCGGCGTTTCCGGTGTCCGTGGAGATGCTCAGCCGTGCGGAGACGGGACCCAGGAGGTCCAGAGGCTCGGTCAGCGGTGGGCCGGTGAAGGTCAGCACATCGTCCCGGGCTTCGAGGGTGGCGTTGTCCCGGGAGCCGGCGGTGCGGGAGAGCAGCGGCCCGCCGAGGGAGGGGGTGGGATCGGCCGGGTCGTAGCGGAACGCCGCCACGGGTGTGGAGTCCGCGGGGGCCTGTTGGGTGAGATGCCCGCCGGGGATGGGGTACCACCGGGTGGCAGCAGTGGCCGGCGGCCAGTCGTCGAGGTCCCGCCAGATGTCCGCGCCGCCGACGTGCACACGCACCGCTGTGGGGCGCAGGCCGGAGGGGTCGGCGCACAGGTGGGCGCGCAGCCACGCGAGGCTTTCGGCGAACACCCGCGGCCATCCTCGCTGCAGGGCGGAAGTGTGCGTCCAGGGGCCGACGAGCAGGGCGGTCTCGCATCCGGCCTCGCGCAGCCGGTCGTACTGCTCGAAGGTCTGGTCGACCAGGGCGTCGTGCCATCCGGTGATCAGAGCTGTGGGCACACGGAGCCGCTGAGCCGACTCCGCCAACGACGCACCGCGCCAGTAGGCGTCCTCGGCGTCCGGGCGTGTCATCACCTCGTCCAGCCAGGGCAGTTCACCTCCGAGCGCCGACACGTACGCCCCCCTCAGGGGCTCCGCGGTGGTGACGTCGCGCACGCGGCGCTGGAGACGCAGCGTCGCCCTGAGGAGTGGCAGCATGCCCTGGTGCTGGTAGTGCATGCCCACGCCCACGGCGAGGGCGTTCTCCAGGCGGAGCGCTCCGTCGGCGTGGAACAGTGCGTAGGGGTCGTGCAGCCCTACCTGCACCACCATCGCCTTCAGTTCGGGCGGCGGGTCCGACGCGAGGGCCCATTGCACGTAGCCCAGGTAGCTGGGGCCGACGGTTCCCAGCGTTCCGTTGAACCAGGGCTGTTCGCGCAGCCAGGACACCGTGGCCTGGCCGTCCGCGGCCTCGTTGCGCCACAGGTCGAACACGCCGCCCGAACCACCGGTGCCGCGGCAGCTCTGCAGGATCACATGGAAGCCCTGTTCGGCGAAGAGCACACCGTACTGGGGTGACCACGGCAGGCCTCGGCCGTAAGGCGAGCGGACCAGGAGTGTGGGGAAGTCGCCCTGGGCGCGCGGAAAGTAGTGGTCGGTGAGCAACGGGCTGCCGTCGGCGGCCGGTACCACCAGCCCCGGCTCCCATCCGGCCTCGTGCCGTTTTCCTGGCAGCCCGCGCCAGGTCGCCCTCATCATCCGGGAGGACAGTGGCGGTTTTCCGGCGGGTGGCGCCCAGGCCGTTCCGGCAACGGCGTCGGGCGTGCGTGATGGCATCGTCCCCTCCTCTATTCTCGTACCGCGTACGAGAATAGAGGATGCTTGGATGACGTTCGCAAGAGCCATCGCTCGGCAGCCGGGAAAGGAGAGCGAAAACCGTGTCCCGTGACGGAAAGTCCAGCGCCGGGGGCGTCGATCCCGAAGAGTTGTGGCTGCGCCCCTGCGAGCCGCGCCGGGGCCGCAGACCTTCCTTCAGCCGGGAGACGATCACCGCGACCGCCGTCGCCCTCGCGGACGCGCACGGGCTTGAGGTGGTCACCATGCGGCGGGTGGCCGCCGAAGTCGGAGCAGGCGTCATGTCGCTCTACAGCTACGCCCCCGACAAGGACACGCTGCTGGAGCTGATGGTCGACCACGTCAGCGGCGAACTCGCCGTCGCGGACCCGCCCAGCGGCGACTGGCGCGCCGACCTGAAGACCGTGGCCCGCCTGCAGCGCGCCCACATGCTGCGCCACCCCTGGCTGCCCGCCGCCTTGTCCACCCGCCGCGCTCCGGGCCCCAACACCCTGGCTTTCCTGGAACACGTGCTCGCCGTCCTGCGGCCGACCGGGCTGGACGGTGCCGCGAAGCTGGAGGTCTTCGCCCAGATCACCGCGTTCGTGACGGGCCACGTCTCCCACGAGATCGCACAGGCCGCAGTCTCACGATCGCCGGACCGGGCCGCGGCCGAGAGCCGCTACCTCGCCGCTGTCGCTGCCGACGGCCGCCACCCGGAACTCGCCGAAGCCCTGTCCGCCCCCGGACGTCCTCTCGCCCCCGAGGCCACCTTCGCCCGGTTCCTCAACCGCCTGATCGACGGCCTCGATACCGACTGATGCCCCGCACCCGACTGCCGTCCTGCTCGCGGCACCCGCGGGAAACGGGCCCCTCCGGCGGGAGGACGCCGCCGGAGGGGCGTACGGCGGAGGTGGGTACGAGGGGCGGCGCACCGCCCCTCGTGCTCGGCGAGCGGCGGCTACTTCTCCAGCACGCTCGTCCGGGTGAGCGGCAGGTGCACGGTCTCCCGGAAGGCAAACAGCACCACCAGCGCGGAGACGGCCGCCACGAGCATCAGATAGAACCCGGGCGCGAGTGGGCTCCCGGCGAGCGAGACCACGCCGGTGGCCACGAACGGCGCGGTGCCGCCGAAGAGCACGTACGCGGCGGTGTATCCGATGGCCGAGCCGCTCGCCCGCAGCTGCCCGGGGAACATCTCGACCATCGCCGGTACGTTCGAGGTGCCGATCACCGCGACGAGGACCGCGAGAACCGTGGCCCCCAGGACGGCTCCGGGCAGCCCGGTGCCGATCAGCCAGAAGGCCGGGAGAGTCGCCACCGTGAAACCGCCGCAGGCCACCAGCAGCATCGGTTTGCGCCCGAAACGGTCGCTGGCCGCGGCCATCAGCGGGCATGCCGCGCTGTAGGCGAGCATCGCCACCACGCTGGTGAGCATCGCCTCCGCCTTGCTGTAGCCGACCTCCTCCGACATGTAGGCGATCATGTAGCTGCTCATCAGGTAGTAGCCGATCGCGTTGGTGATGCTGTAGCCGAACAGCGTCAGCACCTGCCTGCGGCACACCCGCCACGCGTCCCGCAGCGGCGCCTTGTGCACCGCGTCGCGCTTCTCCATCGCCCGGAAGACCGGGGTGTCCTGGATCCGGCTGCGCAGGTAGAGGCCGATCAGCCCGAGCGGTCCCGCCAGCAGGAACGGAACCCGCCAGCCCCAGCTGTTCAGCGCCGACTCGTCGAGGGAGGAGGTGAGGGCCAGGCCCGTCATGGCGCCCGCCACGGAGGCCAGGCCGACCGTGAGCGGGACGACGCTGGCATAGCGGGCGCGGCGACCCTCCGGGGCGTACTCCATGATGAAGGCCGCCGCACCCGTGTACTCGCCTCCGGTGGAGAAGCCCTGCACCGTGCGGAGCAGGAAGAGCAGCACCGGCGCGGTGATGCCGAGTGCGGCGTAGCCGGGCAGCAGCCCGATCAGGAACGTCGAGCCGCTCATGCACAGCACGCTCAGCGCGAGCATGCGGTTGCGGCCGATCCGGTCGCCGTAGCGGCCGAAGAAGGCGGCACCCAGCGGGCGGGCGATGAAGCCCCCGGCGAAGACGGCCCAGGTGGCCAGGAGGGCGGCAGTCGCGTCGTACTGGGGGAAGAAGAGCCCGGCGATCGTGGCGGACATGATCGCGTACGCGCCGGAGTCGAACCACTCGACGAAGTTGCCGACGGCGGTGGCAGCGGTGACCTTGCGCCGCACCCTGCCCTCCTCGGCGCGGTCGGCCGTCTGCTTGGCGGGCGCTTCCCGCGATGCCGGAATCCAGCGGTCCGTCGTCATGTCCGTCGTCCTCCTGGTCGGCTACGCCGCGTCGGGGTTGGCAGGGCTGGTGTCGCGGGCACGCAGCGCGCTCCGCCGGATCTTTCCGGTGGCCGAACGCGGCAGCTCGTCGGCGAACTCGACCAGCCGCGGGTAGGCGAACCGGGAGTGCGCGGCGCGGGCGAAGTCCGAGATCTCCCGGGCGAGCGCCTCGCTCGGCTCGTATCCCGGATTCAGCTCGATCCAGGCCTTGACGGCCTGGCCGCGCACCGGGTCCGGCACTCCGACGACACCGGCTTCGGCGACGGCGGGGTGGCCGCGCAGGACGGCCTCCACCTCGTACGGACCGACGCGGTACCCGGACGTCTTGATGACGTCGTCGGTGCGGCCGAGGAACCAGAAGTACCCGTCCTCGTCCCTGACGGCCTGGTCCTTGGTCCGGTACCAGGTGCCGCCGAAGGTCTCAGCGGCGGCCTCGGGCCGGTTCCAGTAGCCCAGCGGGAACTGCGGATTCGACCTGGCGCGCAGGCAGATCTCGCCGGGTTCTCCGACGGGCACCTCACGGTCGTCCGCGTCCAGCAGCGCCACGTCCCAGCCGGGCAGGGGGCGGCCCATCGAGCCCGGCTTGACCGGGACGCCGGGGAAGTTTCCGAGCAGCGGGTACGACTCGGTGGAACCGTAGTAGTCCAGCGGGGTCACACCGAACTGGGCGTGGAACCACTCGATGAGCTCCGGGGTGAGCGGCTCGTTGGAGCAGCACACCACGCGCAGCGCCTGCGGGTAACGCCTGCCCGCGTCCGGGACGACCTGCATCATCTTACGCAAGAAGGTCGGGTTGACCAGGGCCGTCGTGACCTGGTTGCGGGACATCGCCGCCAGCAGCCCCTCCGGGTCGAAACCGCCTGCCGGGCGGTAGACGAGGTGGACGGCGCCCGCGCGCAGCGGCCCCATCAGCTTCGCCATGGACCAGGCCCAGTCACCGGCGCCGTAGAACACGTCGCCGGGCCGCAGGTCGTGGCAGTAACGGAACTCGTTGTGCCCGAGCAGAGTGCGGTGGGCGTGCACGATGCCCTTGGCGGCGCCGGTGGTGCCGGAGGTGTAGAAGATCAGCGCCGGGTCGTCGGGGGCGGTGTCCACGGTGTCGAACGCGCAGGGCAGCGCGTCGATGGCGGGGTCGTCGACGTTGACGACCGGCCCGGAGAAACCGTCGGCACGCTCCAGCGCGGCGGTCTCGGTCACCAGGACGCCGGCGCCCGAGTCGGCCAGTCTGTACCGGATCGGTTCGTCGGCCCACAGCAGGGACATCGTCACCAAAACGGCCCCCGTGCGCAGCACACCGAGGTAGGTGGCGGGGGTGTCGGTGCGCTGCGGCAGCAGCACGGCCACCCGGTCGCCCTTGCGGACGCCGATCCTGTGCAGCTCGGCTGCGATCTGCCGCGAGCGGTCCTGGACTCGCTGCCAGGTCACCTCCTCGCGGTGGCCGGTGTGGTCCTCGAAGATGAGCGCGAGCTTGTCTCCGGGATGCCGGTCGGCGACATCGGCCGCCATGTTGTAGCGCTCGGGCACGCTCCACCGGTGTTCCTCGACGAGCCTTCGGTAGGCGGCCTCGCCGGCGGACGGGGTGACGCTGGTACTCATGGGGTGGATCGGTTCCTCTCGTACGGACAGCGGTGGCCGGTGCCTGCGGGTGGCTGCGGCCGGGCCTCCGGGGCCTCGCTGCCGGTGTGTACAGATGTCCGGGTCGTAGAGCTGCCGGGGCGTGCGGTCGGCTGCTGCCGGGCGGCGCACAGCCGCTCGGGCCCTACAGCTGTGCGGGGTCGTGCGGGCTCTTGCGCCGATGTGCGGTCCCACTGCCGCGTTTCGGACCGCACGCGGTGGCGGCCGGTCCGGGGCAGTCGGTCAGCGGCGGCGGCCGGCCAGGAAACGGGCCATCTCGCGCTGCGGCTCGCCGGTCGCGTACGCGGCCGTGTGCACCTTCTTGGCCGCAGCGATCGCCTCGTCGAGACCGGCGTCGTCCAGCTCGCGGATCCGGCCCTTGGTGAGGGCGACCGCGCCGGGCGGAAGCTCGGCGAGCCGTGCGGCCTCGGCCAGTGCCTCCGCCCTGACCTCGTCCGCGGCGACGAGCCGGCTGAGCAGGCCGAGCCGCTGGGCCTCGGTGCCGTCCACGAGCCGTCCCGTGAGGGCGAACTCCGTGGTCTTCGCCCGGCCGAGAATGCCCCACATGGCCCAGATGCCGGTGATGCTGGGGATGCCGGAGAGCACCTCCGGCTGGCCCATCTTCACCTCGGCGTGGCCGATGCGCAGATCGGCCAGGAGCGCGAACTGGAAGCCCGACCCCGCGGCCACCCCGTTGACGGCGGCGACGGTCGGCTTCTGGAGTCCCCGCAGCACGCGGAAGAGGCGGCCGAAGTCATCGATCCACGCTTCGGCCGCGGCGTGGTCGTCCGGGTCGATGGCGGCCGTCTCCGCGAGGTCCTGACCGGCGCAGAAGGCCCGGCCCGCGCCGGTGAGGACCACCGCGCGGCACTGCTCGTCAGCGCCGAGCGCTTCGAGCGCCGCGACCAACTCGGCGCGCATCTGACCGGTCCAGGCGTTGAGTTTCTCCGGACGGTTGAGCGTCACCTCGGCGACGAAGGCCTCGGTGGACGCGGCCGGTACCGGGTGCGCGTCGACGGTGACGGTGCTGCTGGTCTCGGTCATGGACGAAGTGCCTTTCTCCAGGTGTGCCCACGTGGCGACGCACGCGCCGCGGCGCACGGTGAATCGGGGATGAGGGCGCAGGACCCGTGAACGGGCGTCCCGTGAGCCGTCATGCAAGCAGCGCGGGCCGGGTCCCGGCCAACACCAATCCGGACCCTCGGTGATATCGGAGCGATATGGTCCGCCCATGGAGCTCCGTCACCTGCGCTATTTCGCGGTGCTCGCCGAGGAACTGCACTTCGGCAGAGCCGCGGACCGGCTGCACATGGCCCAGCCGCCGCTGTCGCAACGCATCCGCGACCTGGAGCGCGAGCTGGGTGTGCGGCTGTTCGACCGCACTCGGCACCGTGTCCAGCTCACCGAGGCGGGGGCGCTGCTGCTGGAGTACGTGAGGCCGGTGCTGGTCGGGGTGGACAGCGCCCGCGAGGCGATGCGCCGGATCCGGCCCGGCGAGGCGGGGGTCCTGCGGGTGGGCGTGCCGCCCGACACCACCCCGGTGGTGTTGCCGACGCTGACCGCGGGCCTCACCCGCCGGGTGCCGGACGTGCTGATCGACCTGCACGAGCTGACCACGGACGAACAGCTCGCCCGGCTGCGCGAAGGGGAGCTGGACGCGGGCGTGGTCCGCCATCCCTCGGACACGATGGGTCTGGAGTCAGGACCGGTGGCGCGGCGCGAGTTGGGCGTCGTCCTGCCGGCGGACCACCCGCTGGCGGCCGGTACGGGCACCGCCTCCGGTGCGGTGCGCATGCGGGACCTCGACGGTGCGCCGCTCGTCATCTTCCCCCGCGCGATGGCACCCCGGCTCTACGACCACATGCTCACGATCTGCCGGGACGAGGGGTTCCTTCCCGGTTCCATCCGGCACGCCCGCAACCCGAACTTCGTCCAGGGCCTCGTGCTGGCGGGGCGGGGTGTCCATGTGAACGAGGCCCCCGGCACGCCCCTGCCCGACGGGCTGGTCTGGCGGCGGCTGGAGGGAGCGCCCCTGGCCTGGCTCACCTCGGTCGTCTGGGTCCCGAGCCGCCACAACGAGACCATCGCCGCTTTCACCGAGGCCGTGTCGGAGGGACTGGCGGCGGCAGGACATCACATCGAGGGCAGGCCCGCCCCTGACCCGTCCACCTCGAAAGTGCCCGCCCCTGGCCCGCGCGCCTCGAAAGTGCCCGCCCCTGGCC
>NZ_JASKYT010000127.1:0-18730 GCF_041028275.1 Streptomyces sp. PU-14G | reverse complement strand
TCCGAGCGGGGTGGGGGCGGCCTGGGGGGACTGGCCGCCGGTTTCGGGGAGGCGTCGGCCGTTCCGTACGGCACGCCGCAGGCGCCGCGGGTGGCGGTGCGCGGGGAGGCGAGTGTGGAGTTCGATCCGGAGTACGCGCGGATCGACGTGACGGTGTCCGCGCGCGGGACCGACCGGCGGACGGCGCTGGAGGATCTGACGCGGCGCAACGCGCGGGCGCTGGAGCTGGTGCGGGGGTACGGCGACGCGGTGGAGAAGCTGTCGACGGGCACGTTCAGTGTGCAGCCGCAGTTGAGCGACAAGAGCCGCAGGGAGCGGGTGCACGCCTATCAGGGGCGGGTGCGGCTGAATGCGACGGTCACGGATTTCACGGTGCTGGGTGAGCTGACGTCGCGGCTGGGTGATCTGGAGCTGACGCAGGTGGAGGGCCCGTGGTGGGGGTTGTGGCGGGACTCGCCCGCGCATCGTGAGGCGCGGCAGCAGGCGGTGCGGGAGGCGGTGACGCGGGCGCGGGAGTACGCGGAGGCGGTGGGCGCTGGCCTGGTGGCGCTGGTGGAGCTGGCGGATCTGGGTGCGGAGAGCGCGGCGCCGCAGATGCCGGCCGCGCCGGGCGCATTTCGCGGGTACGGGGGGCCTGCAGGTCCGCCGCCCGAGCTGGATCTGGAGCCGCAGCGGCAGACGGTGCGGGCGCAGGTGAACGCGCGTTTCGTGATGAGCGTGCCGCGTCTCGGCTGACGAGACGGGAAGCGTTTCGGGCGCTCATCAGAGCGAGCGCGCGCGCAATTTATTAGTTGTCTACGAGGATCAATGTCCTTTCGGTAAAGGCCGGTTGGACAATTGCCGGGCGACGGTTCTGTACGCGCCGGTAACTCGTAGGGTCGAACTATGCGCCGAGCAAAGATCGTCAGCACCTTGGGACCGTCGACCGACTCGTACGAGCAGATCAAGACGCTCGTGGAGGCGGGAATGGACGTCGCCCGGTTCAACATGAGCCACGGCACGCACGCCGAGCACGAGGAGCGCTACCACCGGGTGCGCGCGGCCTCGGAGGAGACGCAGCGGAATGTGGGGGTGCTGGCGGACCTTCAAGGTCCGAAGATCCGGCTGGGCCGTTTCCGGGAGGGGCCTGTACTCCTTGAACGAGGCGACGAGTTCGCCATCACCGTCGAGGAGGTCGAGGGCGACCGCTCGGTCTGCGGCACCACCTACGAGGGGCTGGCCGCCGACGTGACCGCCGGGGAGCGCATCCTGGTGGACGACGGCCGCGTCACCCTGGAGGTCACCCGCGTGGAGGGCACGGTCGTGCACACGCTGGTCGTCGAGGGCGGCATGGTCTCCGACCACAAGGGGCTCAACCTGCCGGGCGTCGCCGTCTCGGTGCCCGCGCTCTCCGACAAGGACGTGGAGGACCTGCGCTGGGCGCTGCGGACGGGCGCCGACATGATCGCGCTCTCGTTCGTGCGCAGCGGGCACGACATCAAGGACGTGCACCGCGTCATGGCCGAGGAGGGCCGGTGGCTGCCCGTCCTCGCCAAGGTGGAGAAGCCGCAGGCGGTGGCGAACCTGGCCTCGATCGTCGACGCCTTCGACGGCATCATGGTCGCGCGCGGCGACCTGGGCGTGGAGATGCCGCTGGAGCAGGTGCCGCTGGTGCAGAAGCGGGCGGTGAAGCTGTGCAGGCGGAACGCCAAGCCGGTCATCGTGGCCACCCAGATGCTGGACTCGATGATCGACGCCTCCCGTCCGACGCGTGCCGAGGCCTCCGACGTGGCCAACGCGGTGATGGACGGCACCGACGCCGTGATGCTGTCCGGCGAGACGAGCGTGGGCAAGTATCCGACGGAGACGGTGCGCACGATGGGCCGCATCGTCGAGGCGGCGGAGGAGGAGATGCTCGCCAAGGGCCTGCCGCCGCTGACCGAGAGCAGCAAGCCGCGCACCCAGGGCGGCGCGGTGGCCCGTGCCGCCGCCGAGATGGGCGACTTCCTCGGCGCGAAGTTCCTGGTGGCCTTCACCCAGTCCGGCGACACGGTGCGCCGGCTGTCCCGCTACCGCTCCCCCATCCCCGTGCTGGCGTTCACGCCCGACCAGGCGACCCGCTCCCAGCTCAACCTGACCTGGGGTGTGGAGACCTTCCTCGGCCCGACGGTGCAGACCACGGACGAGATGGTGGACCAGGTCGACGAGATGCTGCTGAAGCTGGGCCGGTGCGACCGCGGCGACCTGGTCATCATCACCGCGGGTTCCCCGCCCGGTGTGCCGGGCTCGACCAATCTGGTGCGGGTGCACCGCCTGGGCGAGGAGGACTGCTGAGGGCGGGCCCCGTGCGGCGCGGCGAGCAGGACCGCTGAGCGGTCCCGCCGCCGCGCCGGTCCCCGCGCCCCGTCCGGCGTAGGGTCTGGCGCATGGAACCGAACGAGCCGCTGTTCAAGCACAATCCCCGGAGGGGCTTCAACCAGAACCGCCACGTCCTCAACTGGAAGAACCCGACGGGGCGGTTCCTGATCGTCTTGTTCTGGGTCGGGGCCGTCGTCATCGGGCTGCTGGCGCTCACGCACGCCGGGCCGTTCGCTCCGCCGCCCGAGTCGAGCCCCTGACGGGTCGGCGCGGACTCAGTCCGCCCCTGCGGCGCTCCCGCTCCCGCCGGGCGGGACGCCGTCGGCGATCTGTTCGTGGTGGCGGATGACCTCCGCGATGATGAAGTTGAGCAGCTTCTCCGCGAAGGCGGGGTCGAGTTTGGCGTCCTTGGCCAGGCCGCGCAGCCGCTCGATCTGGCGGGACTCGCGGGCCGGGTCGGCCGGGGGCAGGTTGTGGTCGGCCTTGAGCCTGCCGACGCGCTGCGTGCACTTGAATCGCTCCGCGAGCATGTGCACGACGGCCGCGTCGATGTTGTCGATGCTGTCCCGCAACGCGCCCAGCTCCGCCCGCACGGACGCCTCGGCCTGCTCGATCTCGCTGCTGCTCATCGCCCGAGCTTAACCGGCGCCGCCCTCGCGCGGCGCGCCCCGGGCCTCTCGTCCCAGGTGGTGGACAGGCCGGTGCGGGCAGGCCGGTACGGACAGGCCGGTGCGACAGGTCGGTGCGGGCAGGCCCGGTGCGACAGGTCGGTGCGACAGACCGATGCGGGCAGGCCGGTACGGACAGGCCTGCGTGACCCACCGATGCGGACGGCCCCGGGGTGGGCGGCCGGTGTGACCCACGGAACAGACAGGTTCGGACAGGTAGGTCTACGGTGCGGACATGTCCGAACAGGCACGCAAGCACCACCGGGTGGCCCGCATCCTGAGCCGTGAGATCAGGGGCGGCACCCTGCCGGACGGAAGCCGGCTGCCGGGCGAGCACGCGCTGACCGAACGGTTCTCCGTGAGCCGCTCGACCGTACGGGCCGCCCTGCGTTCCCTCGCCGACGAGGGCCTGGTGCGCACCCACCCCGGCATCGGCTCCTTCGTCAGCTTCGACGGCGCCCCGCTGGACAACCGGCACGGCTGGAAACAGGCGCTGACCGAGCAGGGCGGCGTCACCCCTTCGACGACGGTGCTGCGCCTGGAGGCCGTACGCGACCGCGCCCTCGGCGCGGAACTCGGCCTGGAGAGCGACTGGTTCCTCGCCGTCGACCGGATGCGTTCCCTCGCGGACGGCGCGCGGGTCTCCCTCGAACGCAGCCGGGTGCCGCTCTCCCCCGGGCTGGAGGAGGTGCCGCGCACCGGCCTCGTCGACGGGTCGCTGACCGCGACCCTGGCGACCGTCGGTCTCGTGGTGGCCTCAGGGGAACAGCGGGCCACCGCCGTGCCACTGGACGCGGCCGACGCGGCCCAACTGCTGCGGCCGGAAGGCACCTCGTTCCTGCGGGTCACCCGTATCGGGCGCTCCCCCGCGGGGACCGTCCTCGAACACGTGGTCAGTCTGCTCGACCCCGCCCGGTTCGAACTGCGCACCAGCTTCGGCGAACCCCACTGACTCCAGAGCCCACACGACGGACACGGCCTCACCCGGTAGGGCACGACAGACACACGCACGACCCACCCAGCACGATCGAGAAGGACAGCGGCTCCCTCATGCACCACCCCCCACCCTCACCGCACCACCCCGCCACCGACCGCGCGCTGGGCGCCCTCTGGGGGCTCGCCCTCGGGGACGCGCTCGGCATGCCCACCCAGATCATGTCCCGCGACGCGATCGCGGCCCGCTTCGGCGAGGTCACCGGCTTCGAGGCGGGTCCGCCCGACAACCCGGTGGCGGCGGGGCTGCCCGCCGGGAGCATTACCGACGACACCGACCAGGCCCTCCTCGTGGGCCGGCTCCTGGCCGACGGCGGTGGGCATATCGACCCCGAGGAGTTCGCCCGCGCCCTGCTGGCGTGGGAGGCGCAGATGAAGGCGAAGGGGTCCTTGGACCTGCTCGGGCCCTCGACGAAGGCGGCGCTGGACGCGGTCACGCGCGGGGTGCCCGTCGCCGAGGCCGGCAAGTCCGGTACGACCAACGGTGCCGCCATGCGCGTCACCCCCGTCGGCGTGGCCTTCCCCCTGCGACCGCTGGAGACGTTCCTCGACCGGGTCGCGGAGTCCTGCCAGGTCACCCACGACACCACGCTCGGGATCGCCGCCGCTGCGGCCGTCGCCGCTGCGGTGAGCAGCGCGGTGGACGGCGCGACGCTCGACGAGGCCATGGACGCGGCCGAGACCGCCGCCGCGGCCGGTGCCCGGCGCGGCCACTGGGTGGCGGGTGCCGACATCGCGGCCCGCATCCGCTGGGCGCGGCGCACGGTGGCGGGGCTGCCCGAGGACGAGGCCGCCCGGGTGATCGGTTCGCTGATCGGTACCAGCGTCGCCAGTCAGGAGTCGGTGCCCGCGGCGTTCGCGGTGCTGACCGTGGCCGGTGACGATCCGTGGCGGGCCTGCGTGCTGGCCGCCAACCTGGGCGGCGACTGCGACACCATCGGCGCCCTGGCCGGTGCCGTCTCCGGCGCGGTGGCCGGGCTGAGCGGGCTGCCCTCCCGCGCGGTGGGGACGCTGCGCGGCGTCAACGGGCTGGAGATGGAGCCGCTCGCGGCCCGCCTGCTGGAGCTGCGCGGCACGCCCCCGCCCGAAGGCGCCGGCTGAGGCGCCGCGCGCCGCAGCTCGGACCCCGCCGCACGCGTCATCGCCGGCCTTCGGGCCGGCCGCGACGGTCGGCTGTGGGACCGGGCGCGGCGGCGGCGCCCCCGCGGGCGCGTCCCCACAGGCGCGTCCCCACCGACACGTCCCTGCGGACGCATCCCCACAGACACGTCCCTGCGGGCGCGTCCCCACCGACACGTCCCCGCGGGCCGCATGTGGCGGCCTCGCCCGAGCCGGCCGTACGCGTCGGCCCACCCTCCCCGGAGGGCGCCTCTCGCCAGAGGGGCCCTCCCCCCGTCCGCGGGGAGCACCGCTCCCCGCCTCTCGCCTCACAAGGAGGTGGCCATGGCTGACTCGAAGAGGAGTGAGCTGGTCGGCGCCGTGGAGACCCGCGGCATCGAGCCGGTGCCGGACACGGAACGGCACGGCCATGCGGGCCAGATGTTCTGGACCTGGTTCGCCGCGAACATCTCGCTGCTGGGACTGCCGCTCGGCGCGACGCTGGTCGCGTTCCGCGGGCTGAACATCTGGCAGGCGATCCTCGTCGCCGTGATCGGTGCGTTCGGCTCGTTCGCGCTGGTGGGCGCCCTGAGCATCGCGGGGAAACGGGGCGGTGCTCCCGCGCTGACGCTCTCCCGCGCGGTCTTCGGGCGCCGCGGCAACACCGGTCCCACGCTGGTGACCTGGATCAGCCGGGTGGGCTGGGAGACGGTCAACACCACCACCGCCGCCTACGCGCTGCTGTCCCTGCTGGCGATCGTCTTCGGCGCCCCGCACAACACGGTGCTCACGGTGGTGTGCCTGCTGGTCTTCATCGCCTGCACGCTGCTCATCAGCGGGCTGGGACACGCCACCATCATGTGGATCAACAAGTGGGCCACGTACGTGTTCGGGCTGTTGAACCTGCTGGTCATGGCGTTCCTGGTGGCGACCGTCGACTGGGCGAAGGTGGTGCACGCGCCCGCAGCGCCGCTGAGCGCGGTGATCGCGGGCGTCGGGACGATCGCCGCGGGCACCGGCATCGGCTGGGCCAACGCGGGCGCCGACTACGCCCGTTACCTGCCACGTGCCATCCCGGGCGGGCGGCTCGTGCTGGCCTCCGCGTGGGGCGCGGGCATCCCCCTGGTGCTGCTGATCTCGCTGGGGTCGCTGCTGTCGGCCGGTGACACCTCGCTGGCCGCCGCCTCCGACCCGGTGGCCGCCATCGACGCGATGCTGCCGTCGTGGATGTCGGTGCCCTATCTGATCGCCGCGTTCGGCGGACTGCTGCTCTCCAACCACCTGTCGGTGTACTCGGCGGGGCTCACCCTGGTCACGCTCGGGGTCCGCGCCAAGCGCACGGTCGCCGTCGGCCTGGACATCGTGCTCACCTTCGCGGGCGGCATCTACTTCATGCTGGTCGCGGGGGACTTCTACGGGCCCTTCACCACCTTCCTGACGCTGCTGGCGGTGCCCATCACCGCGTGGGTGGGCGTCTTCGCCGTCGACATGCTGCGCCGCCGCTCCTACGACGGGGACGCGCTGATGAAGCCGGGGCGCTCGGGGCGCTACTGGTACGACGGCGGCTTCGCCTGGTCGGCCTGTACGGCGTGGGCGGTGGCGATCGTGGTGGGGCTGCTGCTGACCGAGGCCAAGACCAGCGACACCGACGTGTGGTTCTCCGGTCCGCTCTCGCACAGCTGGCTGGGCACCAACGGGCTCGGCTGGGTGGTGACCTTCGTGGTGGCGGCCGTGGTCTACAGCCTGTTGCACCCGCTGGACCGTGCGGTGCGCGCCGAGGCCGCAAGGAGCGCGCGGGAGTCGGGAACGGCGCGGGTTCCCGAACAGCGCACTGAGCCCGCCGAAGCCACCGAGCAAGGAGCGACCCGATGACCGCACGGCTGATCCTCGCCGGCAGCGTGCTCGTCGACATGGTGCTGCGCGTGCCGCACCTGCCCGAGCGGGGCGGTGACGTGCTCGCCACGCACGCCGCGCAGACCGCGGGCGGCGGCTTCAACGTGCTGGCCGCGGCCCGCCGCATGGGGCTGCCCGCCGTGTACGGGGGCGGCCACGGCACCGGTCCGCTCGGTGACCTGGTGCGCGCGGCTCTCGCCTCGGAGGGCGTCACCGCGCTGCTGCCCGCCCGCACCGACCGGGACACCGGCTACTGCGTCGCCCTGGTGGACTCCGAGGGCGAGCGCACGTTCGTGACGGCGACGGGTGCCGAGGGAGAGCTGAGCCAGGACCAGATCCGGGCGGTGGCCGAGGCGCCGCGCCCCGGCGACCTCGTCCAGCTGTCCGGCTACGGGCTGGTCCAGCCGGGTGCGGCCGAGCGGCTGGCCGCGTTCGCCGCCGCGCTGCCCGACGGCGTCACCCTGTGCCTGGACCCCGGCCCTCTCGTCGCCGACATCGACCCGGCGCGGCTGGCGCGGGTCCTGGCCCGGGCGGACTGGCTCAGCTGCAATCGCAGGGAGGCGCGGCTGCTGACCGGCCTCGCGGACGACGCGGCGTCCGCCGAGGAACTGGCGGGAAGGCTGCGCCCCGGTGCGGGCGTGCTGGTGCGCGGTGACGCGGACGGCTGCCGGATGGTGGCAGGCGACGGCGGCGCCGTCCACGTACCGGGCCGACCCGTGGCGGCCGTGGACAGCAACGGGGCGGGCGACGCCCACGTCGGCGCGTTCCTCGCCCTGCTCGGGCGGGGCGCCGCGCCGCTGGACGCGGCCCGCGGCGCGAACGTGGCGGCGTCCGTGGCCGTCACCCGTACCGGCCCGGCCACCGGGCCCACCGCCGCCGAGGTCGCCGCCCTGCTGGACGCGGACGACCCGCTGGCCCCCTTGCTGGCGGACCGGCCCTGAGGCCAGGCACCGGCAGCAGGCGAGCACCGGCAGCAGGCGAGCACCGGAGGGCGAGCGCCCGCGGCGGGGCGGGCGCGGCCGGTCAGGAGCCGATGCGCGGGAGCATCGGCGGGTGGTCGGGGTCGGGGACGTGGGAGGCGTAGCCGCCGGGGACGGTGCGGGACTGGGTGGCGCGGAAGTGGACGGGGGGCGCGCCGACGCGGCGGGTGAACAGGCGGGAGAAGTAGGCGGGGTCGTCGTAGCCGACGCGGCGGGCGACCGTGGAGACGGGCAGGTCGGTGCCGGCCAGCAGCTCCTTGGCGCGGCCCAGGCGGATGCCCAGCAGGTAGTCCTTGGGGCTGCATCCGGCGCTGCGGCGCACGGCGGTGCGCAGTTCGGCGGCGGTCATGCCGTGGCGGGCGGCGTGTTCGGCGACCGACAGGGGCAGGAAGGCGTCGCGGGCCAGGGCCTGGAGGACGGGTGCGCCGTCGGCGGTGGTGTCGGCGCGGGCGCGGCGCAGCGCGACGAGGAGTTCGTGGACGGCCGCGGCGGCCTCGATCTCCAGCAGCGGATTGCCGGGGCGGGCGGCACGGGCGACGCGGGCGATGGCGGCGCGGGCGGGTCCGGCGTCGGTGAGGGGCACGAGGGGGCGGCCGGGTTCGATGCAGCCGAGTTCGGTGTAGGCGGTCAGGGCGGACCCTGTGAAGTCGACGAAGCTCTCGTCCCAGCCTTCTTCGGGGTCGGCGCCGAAGTGGTGCGGCACCCCGGGGGTGATCCACAGCAGGGCGGGGGCCACCACCTCCTGGCGGCGGCCCCCGGCCTCCTTGCGGCCCTCGGCGGTGCCGGGGACCTCGCACCAGCCGCGTCCCGCGCTGATGACGATGGCGACGTGGTGGTCCAGGACGCGGGGGCCGACGGGGGGCAGCGCGCCGTGCTGCATCCCGACGCCGAGGCAGACCAGGCCGAGGCGGTGGTGAACGGGCCCGGGGGTGAAGTACCGCATCCAGGACTGGTACCGGTGCTCGGTCACCGCACGCGCTCCCCTCACTCGCTCAGGGAGCAGCGTACGGTGATCGCCCCTGGCCGGTCACCGGTCGTGAGGGGAGACGGGGTCGGTCAGTCGGTCACCTCGCTGACGGTGAAGGCGTCCAGGGCGAACTCGGCCTTTCCGTCGTCGCCCACCTTGCGCAGACCGACCCAGGCCTGCCCCTCCTTGGGCGCGGTGAACTCGTAGGTGTGGGTGGCGGGACGGGTGGCGACCGGCAGCGGCTCGCGCTGGAGTTCCTTCGCGCCGGGGGTGTCCACGCCGGTGATCCACGCGTACTGCCCCTCCTTCTCGTTCTCGTAGCGGAAGGAGACGCGGTAGGTCTTGCCCGCCTCGAAGCGGACGGTGTGCGGGACGGTGCGGTAGACGAGCCCGGTGTTCTCGCCGCGGGACTTGAGGGACTCGCTCCCGTCGATCACGTCGTCGATGGCCTTGCCGTTCCAGCCGCGCTGCGTGTAGGGGGCGTGCCGCTGGGCGAGGTGGGTGCGCGGGTCGGTGGAGCCTCCCGCGTCGCCCTTGACGAACGGCCCCCAGCCCTGCGGCACGTGCTCGAAGTCCTCGTGCACCAGGGTCGCGTGCCGCTTGGAGGTGCCTTTCCGCGCCTGCGGCGGAGGGGTGCCGGGGACGACGCGTACGTGGTCGAAGCGGACCGGCACCTCGCCCTCCCCCGCCGTCAGGGCGAGGGTGGCGGGGCCGCCGCCTTCGGGCACCGTGAACCAGGTGGTCATCCGCTGGAAGCGGGTGCCCTGTTTGAGGTCGGCGGCGACCTGGTTGGCGGCGGTGGAGGTGTCCGTCCAGTTCTCCGCGGTGACGCCGTCCGCGGTGCGGACGGTGAGCGCGGCGCGGCGCCGCTCCCCCGCCTCGTCGCCGACCTGCACCTGCACTGAGGCGGCGTAGGTGCCGGGCTCCAGGCGCCGCAGCCGCTGGCTGACGGAGGCCTCGCCGCCGGGGGCGAGGACGAGTTCGGGGTCGCCGCGCTCACTGACCTCGACCTTGGCCTTCCCCTTGACCGCCCAGGCCGCCAGGCCGCCGGAGTGGAAGCCGGGGTCGGTCAGCGGGGTGCCCTCGCCCCAGTGGGGCTTCGGCTGGGCGGGGGCGGGCCTGCGGTGGACGACGTAGGGCACGTTGGCCTCGGCGTCCAGGGTGACCCGGCCGCCCGAGACGGTGGCTTCGACGGGTTCGCCCCGCCCGCGCCAGGTCAGCGGGTACACGTGGACGGTGCGGGTGTGCTTCCAGCCCGAGGGCAGCCGCCAGGTGGTACGGCCGCCGCCGGGGTTGTAGTGGTAGAGCTTCCCAGGGTTGGCGGCCTTGCGCGGCTCCCACGGCAGCAGGTAGACACCGTCGTCGTAGACGTGCCGTCCTTCGGTGGTGATGCGGCGCTTGCCGCCGGTGTCGGTGACGGTGGTGGCCTCCTCGCCCTCGAAGGTGATCTCGTGCTCGGACCAGGAGCGGATCGGCCTGGCCTGGAGGTACTTGGCGGGGAGGCTGTGGGTCCAGATCAGCTCGTAGAAGGCGTGCCAGTCGGTCTTGCCGCGCCAGCCCTCGTAGTTGCCCATGCGGGCCGCGCCCAGCAGGGTGGGCCACTTGTCGGCGAACACGTCCTTTTGGTGGTTGCGGAGGAAGCGGATGAGGCGGGAGTTGATGCCGCGGGAGGTGTCGGCGCCGTAGTCGGTCTCGGTCGCCCAGTGCGACCACAGGGCTGAGCGCTCGAAGCCGTGGCCCCATTCGGTCGTCACGTTCCAGCCCTGGTCGCGGAAGGCGCGCTGGAGCCGGTCGGAGGTCCACCCCGATTCGCGGAAGACGTCGATGTAGAGGGAGGTCAGCCCCTTGTCGGTGTCCTCGCGCAGGTTCTTGAAGCGGGCGATGACGTCTCCGGAGACCAGGTCGCGGCGCTGGTCGATGCGGTAGGACTGGTCGAGCCAGTCCCACTGCTCGTTGTTCTTGTCGACGAGCTTCTCGGAGAAGGCGTGCGCGACCGGGTAGGACTCGGTGACGTTGACGTGCACCGCGAAGTCGGTGTTCCACTTCCTGCCCTTGCGCAGCAGGGTGTTGAGGTCGGCCAGGCCGCCCGCGCGGTCGTTGTAGTTGCCCGCGTAGTCCGGGTGCGCGGAGTCGTGGCCCTCTGACTGGTAGCCCTTGAGGAGGGTGAACTGGCGCAGCCCGTCGGTGGCCAGGTGGATGCGCTTGACCTGGTCGAGCGTGCTCAGGAACGGGTTGGTGGCCTGGCTGGCGAAGTTGAAGGGGATGTGCGGGACCACGCGCAGGTGCTGTTCGTCGGCGCCGCGCGGGTCGGTCATGATGTCGCGCATCGCGATGGCCGCGTCCTGCCAGTCGGTGACGCCGTCGCCGTTGCGGTCGCCGGTGACGACGACGGTGACGTGGGGCAGCGGCTCGGTCTGGTCCGCTGCGGCGGTGGCGGCGCGGTGCGTCCACTGGCCGCAGGTCAGGCGCGCGCTGCGGGCGTCGCCCACCGCGACGGTCTGCCGCCACAGGCGCCCGTTGTCCCAGTCGGCGCCCTCGGTCTCGGACGGCTTGTCGTAGCTGGTGTTCGTCTCGATCGCCGCGGCCAGCTCGCCCGTCGCCACGACGGCGTAGGCGCAGCCGACCGGCTTGTCGTCGGTGGCGGTCTCGGCGCTCAGCTCGATGAGGGTGTCGCCGCTCTTGGCCTTGTCCAGCTCGACCCGGGCCGCGTACAGGACGGGGTCAGGGCGCTGGTCGGAGCGCACCGACAGGAAAGCGAGGTCCGGGAGTTCGAGGGTGCCCACCCGGCCGCCTGAGGTCTCCCGCACGCGGGTGACGCGCCAGTGGACGCGGCGGTCCTCGGCCTCGATGCGGACGGTGAGTTCGGTGCCGGTCTCCAGGGTGAGGGTGTAGGTGATCAGGTCGCCGCCGGGTTGGCTGGTCACCTCGGGGGTGTGTTCCTCGCCGTCGACCAGGAGCGTCGCGACGGCCTCCGCCTGGGCGTGCAGGGTGGTGCCCGTCTTGCGGTCGGTGTAGTCGACGATGCGGGGAAAGGCCGTATCGACGCGCACGTCGAGGTCGGGCGTGCGCAGGGTGTGCGTCGCGGGGGTCTTCCGCGCGTCCGCGCGGGCCGGGACGGCCGCGGTGGTGCCCAGCGCCGTGCCGACCCCCGCCACGGCGCCGGCCGCCACCACCGATCTGCGGGTGACGCCCGCGCTCGCTTCGCCGCTCGTCATGGTTGTGCTCCTCCACTCGGGTCCGCCGCCGGTCTTCGCCGACCCACCTTTGGCGACCTCGTGCGGGCTTGCCCATGGACAAGCGTGCGGTGGTTGTTGGACTTGCTGCGCGAGCCTGCCGCGCCGCCCCGGTCCTGGGCGGGTGGCGGCGCATGCCGGGCGGCTGGAGGTGCCCCGCGGCGCGTGCGGGTGCATGCTGCTGGGAGACGCTGAGGAACCTGGTCCCCGGCGTGCGACTGTCCGCGCTCGGCCGAGCACTAAGGAGTGACGTGGAGCCTCCCGCCCAGGAGTCCCCGGACGACAGTCCCGGCTTCGACGGCGTCGCAGCCGCCCTGGTGGGCGAGGACGGCCGCGTCACCTGGTGGTCGCGGGCCGCGGGGCGGCTGCTGGGCTGGAGCGGCGAGGAGGCCCTCGGCACACCGGCGCGTGACCTGGTCGCCGCCGACGCGCCCACCCTGGTCGGGCCGCACGCCGCGCCCGGCTCCCGGGAAGCGGAGCGCGTCCACCGGCTGCGGCTGCGCCACCGGGACGGGCACCTGGTCCCGGCCACCGTGCGGCTGCTGGCGGCCGACGGGGCGCCGGGGACGCTGGCGGTGGCCGTGCCCGAGGACGTGGGCCCGGGGCCCGCGACCGGGCCGACGCTGGTCCGCGCCCTGCTGGAACAGGACCGGGTGCCCGTGGCCCAGTTCGACATGGGGCTGCGGGTGGTCCGCACCAATGCCGCGTTCGAGGAGCTGCGGCCGGAGGGAGCGGACGACGACTGGCTGACCAGGCTGCCCAGCGTCGAGGGGGACGGCGTCGCGCGGGAGGCGTTGGCGCAGGTCGCGGAGAGCGGGACGGTCGTCGCCGCCTCGGAGTACGGGCTGGGTCCTCCCGGCTCGGAGGTGGGCCTCTTCCTCACCTGCCTGCGGGTCGACGGGCCGCTCGGCGAGCCGCTCGGTGTCGTCGTCACGGCGCGGGAGGTCACCCCGCGGCAGCGCGCCCGCCGCCGCCTCGGCAAGGCCTACGAGCGCGCCTTCCACCTCGGCTCCTCCCTGGACGTGGTGCACAGCGCCCGCGACCTGGCCCAGGTGCTGGTCCCCGACCTCGGCGACCTGGCCAGCGTCGACTTCCCCGACGACGTGCTGCAGGGCCGCGATCCCCCGCTCGGCTACCCGGGGCAGGAGGCCTCGGCGCCGCGGAGGGTGGCGGTGAAGGCCGCGGACGGGCAGTGGCCCGCCGCGCTGGTGCAGGTCGGCGAGGCGGTGCCGACCACCCCCGAGGGCCCTCAGACCGCCGGGAAGATCGTCGGGGAGGTGCTCGCCGCGGGCCCCGGGACGGCGCGGCAGATCCTGGGGCACGACCCGGAACTGATCGCGCGGCTGGTGCCCGAGGGGATGCGGGACTCGCTGGGCTGCCCGCTGTACCACGGCGGCCGTTTCTTCGGGTACGTGCAGGTGTACCGCACCCGGGACCCCAAGCCCTTCGAGTACGACGACGTGCGGTTCCTCCAGGACATGTGCCACCGGACGGCCGGGGCGCTGGACAACGCCTTCCGCTACGCCCGCGAGCACCGCACCGCGCTGGTGCTGCAACGCAGCCTCCTGCCGCCCGCGGCCACCGAGAGTTCGGCGGCGGAGACGGCCGGCTCCTACCTGCCGGCCAGCGGCAGCGCCAGCGTGGGCGGCGACTGGTTCGACGCCTTCCCCCTGTCCTCGCTGCGGACCGCGCTCGTCGTCGGTGACGTCATCGGCCACGGGCTGCAGGCGACCGCGACCATGGCGCGGGCCCGCACCGCCGTGCAGACCCTCGCCGATCTCGACCTGCCGCCCGAGGAGCTGCTGACCTGCCTGGACGACCTCGTGCAGCGGATGAAGGCCGAGGCCGACCACCCCGACAGCGTCGGCGCCTCGTGCCTGTTCGCCGTCTACGACCCGGTCAGCCAGGAGTGCAGGTTGGCCAGCGCGGGGCACCCGCCGCCCGCCGTGGTCCTGCCCGACGGCACGGTCAGCTTCCTGGACCTGACGCCGGGGCCGCTGCTGGGCGTCGGCGACAACCCGTTCGAGGTGACCAGTGTGCGGCTGCCGCCGGGCTGCGTGCTCGTCCTCTACACCGACGGGCTGGTCGGCCACGATCCGGAAGCCGGCATGGCCAGGCTGCTGGAGGACCTGGAGAAGCTGTGCCGCCCGGCCCCCGGGCTGCGCGCCGAGGACGCCCACAAGCCGCTCGACCAGGTCAGCGCCGAGTTGATCCGCCGCCACCCGAGCGCCGAACATCCCGACGACGACGTGACCGTGCTGCTCGCCCGCACCAGGGCCGTGCCCGCGAGCGACACCGCCTCGTGGGAGTATCCCGCCGATCCGGCCGCCGTCCAGGCCGCCCGCGAGGACGTGAGCGCCCAGTTGGAGACGTGGGGGCTGGTGGAGGAGTCGTTCACCACCGAGCTCATCGTCAGCGAGCTGGTCACCAACGCCATTCGCTACGCGGGCGGGCCGATCAGCCTGCGCCTGATCCGCGACCACGTCCTGGTGTGCGAGGTCTCCGACCCCAGCAACACCCAGCCGCGGCTGCGCCGTGCCCTGACCACCGACGAGGGCGGCCGGGGCCTCTTCCTGGTCGCCCAGCTCGCCCACCGCTGGGGCAGCCGCTACGGCGACCGCGGCAAGACGATCTGGACCGAACAGGAGCTTCAGCGCGGCCCGGCCGCGGGCACGCCGCTCGCGTTATCGTGACCACGGGCCGCGCGCTGGGGGTGTGCAATGGGTGGTTCGGTGGCCGACCGCGTCGAACGCGGCTTTCCGCACCTGGAGACGGTGCGCGCGGCGCTCACGGCGCTCTACCGGCGGCTGTCCGCCGACGGCGTGCGCGGCTTCGACCTCAGCGTCGCGCCCGGCGATGTCGCCTTCTCGGACACCGACGACCTGTATCCGGGGGTGCAGCGTGTCGCCGGAGTGATGGTGCGGCACCTGCGGCTGCCCGAGGCGCGGGTCATCGTCTCCTTCCGCGAGATGACGCACGCCGCGAACGTCGAACTGAGCGCGGGGCCCGAGTACTTCGTCGAGCTCAACGCCCGCTTCAAGCGGCACCGCGGCGACATCGGCGCGGCCCTCGCGCACGAGGTCACCCACGTGTGGCTGCACCGCCTCGGCCTCGCCTTCCCAGGAACCCGCGACAACGAGATCCTCACCGACACCGCCGCCGCCTACCTCGGCGCGGGGTGGCTGCTGCTGGACGCCTTCCGGCAGGACTCCCTCACCTCGCAGAAGCTCGGCTACCTCACCCCCGAGGAGTTCGGCTACGTCCTCGCCAAGCGGGCACGGCGCTGCGGTGAGGACCCCGCCGTCTGGTTCACCAGCCCGCAGGCCTACGAGGCGTACGTGCGCGGGCGCGAACTGGCCGCACGTGACGAGGCGGTACCGCCGCTGGCGGCGGCGCCGTGGTGGGAGCGGCGGCGGTACGTGCGCGAGCGGCGGCGCGGGGAGGCGGGGGGCGGCGCCGGGTACGCCTTCGAGGCCGGCGGCTCCGGTTTGCGGGTGTCGTTCCCCTGCCCCACCTGCCGGGTGCGGTTGCGGGTGCCCGTGCGGGGGCGGGTACGGGCGCGGTGCGGCTTGTGCGGCGCGGTGTGGGCGTGCGACACGTGAGGTGGCCAGGGCGTGGCCGTCGAGCCCACGGCGGGGCCCGTCATGGCGTAGGTTCGGGGTATGAGTCCTTCGCTTGCCACCACCACACGGGTCGATCTCGACGGGCTGCTGGAGTTCGTGCGGCCCCGGCACCGGGCGATCCTGCTGACGCGGCGCAAGGACGGTGCGCCGCAGGCTTCGCCGCTCACGTGCGGGGTGGACGCGGCCGGGCGGATCGTGGTCTCGACGTATCCCGAGCGCGCCAAGACCCGCAACGCGCGCCGCGCGGCCCGGGTGAGCGTCCTGGTGCTGTCGGACGAGTGGAACGGTCCTTGGGTGCAGGTCGACGGCGACGCCGAGGTGCTGGATCTGCCGGAGGCCCTGGAGCCGCTGGTCGAGTACTACCGGGTGATCGCGGGCGAACACCCGGACTGGGACGAGTACCGCGCGGCCATGCACGAGCAGGGCAAGTCGCTGATCCGGGTGACTCCCCGGCAGTGGGGGCCGATCGCCACGGGCGGCTTCCCGGCCCGGCCGGCCGACTGAGCACGGGCAGCGAGCCGCCCCGCGGCGGCCGGAGCTCCCTCGGCGGCCGGAGCTCCCGCGGCGGCCGGGGCCCTGCGGCCAGAGGAGGCCCCACAGCCGGGCGGGCCACCACAGCCGGACGGGGCCCCGCCGTCTCAGCAGCCGGACGGGGCCCCGCCGTCTTCAGCAGGCTGACGGGCCCCGCGGCCTCGTCTCACAGGATGACGTGCGGTACGAAGCGCGCGTACTCGTCCGTCACCAGCCCCGCCGACTCGCGGATGCCGAGCCCCGCGGCCTCGCCGTCGACGACCCAGGTACCGAGCACCGTGCGGTTGCCGTCGAAGTCGGGCAGCGGGCACAACGCCTGGTAGCAGCACGGCTCGTCCCGCACCGACGGCGCGGTGCCCGGCTCGTGCAGGGTGACGCCCGCGCCCTCGCGGCCCAGCAGGGGTTTGGCCGCCCAGCCGCTCGTCCCCGCCAGCTCCCGCGGGCCGTCCAGGTAGGCGGGCAGCAGGTTCGGGTGGCCGGGATAGAGCTCCCACAGGATGGCCAGGAGCGCCTTGTTGGACAGCAGCATCTTCCAGGCCGGCTCGATCCACAGGGTGGTGCCGGTGCCGCCCCCGTTGTCGAGGGTCTCCAGCACGTGGCGGCCGAACCGGTCGGAGGCCAGCCACTCCCAGGGGTAGAGCTTGAAGCAGGCCCGGACGAACTTCAGCCGCTGGTCGACGAACCGGCCGGAGAGCCGGTCCCAGCCGATCTCCTCCACCGGTATCGCCACCGTCTCCAGACCCGCCTGTTCGGCGGTCTCCTGGAGGTAGGCGACGGTCATCAGGTCCTCGCCCAGCTCGTCGCGGGCCGAGTGGGCGAAGTGGACGGGCGCGCCCGGCGGCAGCAGCGCCGCCTGCTTCTTCCAGACCTCGACGAGCCTCTCGTGCAGGGAGTTCCACTGGTCGGCGCCGGGGAAGCGCTCCTCCATCCAGAACCACTGCGGGGAGGCGGCCTCCACCAGCGAGGTCGGCGTGTCCGCGTTGTACTCCAGGAGTTTCGCGGGCTCGCCGCGCCCGTCGTAGCGCAGGTCGAACCTGCCGTAGAGGCTGGGCACCTCGTCGCGCCGCCGCCAGGCCTCGGCGACCCGGTCGACCAGCGCCGGCTGTGTGATGCCCAGGTCGGCGAACCGGTTCTCCTCCACGATGTACGCGGCTGCCCGCAGGCACATGGCGTGGAGCTCCTCCACGACCTCCTCCAGGGCCTCGACCTCGGGCAGGGTGAAGGAGTAGTAGGCGCTCTCGTCCCAGTAGGGCCGGAAGGAGCCGTCGGGGTACCGCGTCAGCGGGTAGATGCAGCCCTGTTCCTCGACGGTCTCCCGCCAGCCGGGACGAGGGGTGGTGGTGTGGCGTTCCATGCGGGCCCTCTCGTCGTGCGCCGCGCGCCCGGCTCAGCCGCCGTACCCGCCGCCGCTGCTGCTGCCGTATCCGTCGTCATCGTCGTCGCAGCCGAAGCCGGCCCGTTCGACGGCCGCGGCGTGGATGAAGGTGCCGCCCTTCGCCCGCTCGTCCTCCTCGCGACCGCCGTAGTACCAGGCCGTGCCGGTGCCCTCGGTGCCGCGGCCTTCCGCGGTGGCGGGGGCGGCGGCGGGGAAGGCCGCCTGCCGCGTGGTCGCGCCCGTCTCGCACTGGCTCGGCGGCAGGATGCGGTAGCCGCGCACGGCGTCGTAACTGTCGGGGTCCACGCAGCGCTTGTCGGGCTCCGAGGTGTATCCGGACAAGGCGACCGCGAGGGCGCCCATGCTGCCGAGCACCACGGTCGAGGAGCGCAGCTTGCGCCGCTTGCCCCGTGCGGCGCGGTTGTCCGCGGCGGGCGCCGGCGCGGTGGTGTCCGCGGCACCGCGCGTGTCCGGTATGACGCTCATGGGTCCCCCTACGTACGACGAATCGAAGCAACGCGCCCACCATAGTCCGTTCCCTGCGCCGTACTTGGCCCCCCGCCTGCTCCCGTCCCGCTCGTCCGGTACGGCCGCTACCTGCGCACTTGACCGAGTACGCGTTCGCAGCTGGTGAGGAAGTGGCGCGCGGCGCGCGTACTGACAGGGGCGCCGTCGTCGACCGCCGCGTCGCGCAGGCGGCGCAGGCCGTCGTAGACGGCGAGGGCCGACGGCGAGGCGCCGGCCAGGCCCAGCCGCTGCCGCAGCGGCGCGGGGGCCCCGCGGTCCGCATGTGGTGCGGGCAGCGTCGGCAGCGCGGCGTCCAGTCCCGCGCTCAGCGCCGCCCAGGCCGTCGCCAACGCCCCGACGGGCGAGGCGTCGACGAGCGTCCAGGAGTCGCGGAAGTCCGCCGCCGGGAACTCGCGCGCCGTGGGCAGCGGGGGCTGCGGAGCCCCGTAGCCGGTCGTGTCGGCCGCCTGTCCCGGCGCGGGTTCCGGCTGTGCCGCGCCCTCGGGGCCGGGCCCGGGAGAGGGG
>NZ_JASKYT010000126.1:0-17515 GCF_041028275.1 Streptomyces sp. PU-14G | reverse complement strand
GTATGGGCCCTGGCCGGGGCCCAGGGCGGGCCTCACCGCCGTCCAGAGCCCCAGCCAGGCCCAGGCCCCCGGAGCCGAGGACCCCAGGCCCCGGAGCCCAGGGCCCAAGCCCCAGAGCCGCGCGTCAGAACAGCGCCGTGTCGGCGAACCGGAGGAGGAGCTGGGGGGCGCCGGAGGTGGCGAGGGCGAGTACCGAGGTCAGTGCCACGGTGACGGCCAGCGGCAGCGGGATGGCCACCGCCGCGGGCGCGGGGCCCGCACCGGCCGGCTGCCGGGCGGACGGGCGGAAGAGCAGCGCCGTCCAGGTGAGGTAGTAGACGAGGGCGATCACGACGTTCACGGCCATCACCACGGCGAGCCAGCCCAGCCCGGCGTCCACGGCCGCGGAGAAGACCGTGACCTTGGCGAACAGTCCGACGATCCCCGGTGGCAGGCCCGCCAGGCACAGCAGGAAGAAGGCGAGTGCCGCGGCGGCCCACGGGTGGGTACGGGCGAGGCCCCGGTAGTCGTCGAGCCTGCCGTCCCCGCCGGGCGGCCGGTGCGCGGCGACGACGGCGAAGGCGCCCAGGTTCACGACGGCGTACATGAGCGCGTAGGCGACCGTCGCGCCGACCGCTCCTCCGTCCTGGTCCGCTCCGGCGGCGGCGATGGGGACCAGCAGGTAGCCCGCCTGTCCGACGGAGGACCAGGCGAGCAGCCGCACCGCCCCGTGCGCGCGGTCGGTCCGCTGGCGCAGGGCGCCGAGGTTGCCGACGCTCATGGTGAGTGCGGCCAGTACCGCCAGTACGGGCCCCCAGGCGTCCGCGTACGAGGGAAACGCGCGTACGGCGACCAGGATCAGTCCGGAGAAGCCGGCTGCCTTGCCGACCACCGACAGGTAGGCGGCGACGGGTACCGGGGCGCCCACGTAGGTGTCGGGGACCCAGAAGTGGAAGGGCGCGGCGGCCGTCTTGAAGGCGAAGCCGACCAGGGTGAGGGCCACGCCGGTCGCCGCGAGAGTGCCCAGGCGGCTGTCGACCCGGGGCAGCGCTTGGGCGACGGTGTCCAGGTGCATGCTGCCGGTGGCGGCGTAGACGAAGCTGACTCCCAGGAGCATCACGGCGGTGGCGGCGACGGACGTCAGGAAGAACTTCAGCGCGGCCTCGGACGAGAGCCGCGCTCCGCGCCGGAGTCCGACCAGCGCGAATGCCGGGAGGGAGGCGACCTCCAGGGCGACCACGAGTGTCGCCAGGTCGCGCGAGGCGGGCAGCAGGGCGGCGCCGGAGGCCGAGGACAGCAGCAGGAACCAGAACTCGCCCGCGGGCAGCCGCTCCTGCCGTACCGGTGTGATCGACAGCAGGGCGGTCACGAAGGCGCCGCCCAGGACGAGCAACTGGAGGGAGAGGGCGAAGGGGTCGGCGACGTAGCTGCACGCGCGCGGCCCCGCGGTGAGGCAGAAGGTGTGCCGGTCCTCGCCGACCAGAGGGATGAGCGACAGCGCGGCGAGCGCGAGCGCGGCGGCGGCCAGCGGGCCGAGGAGTCCCTTGCGGCGTTCCGTCAGGAAAAGGTCGGCCACCAGGACGACGAGTGCGGCGACGGCGACGATCGCCGGCGGGGCGATGGCGGCCCAGTCGACGTTCTGGACGAGCTGGTGCACCCCTTGGGCCCCCTGGCTCCCTTGTACGGCCGCGCTCTGCACGAGATCGTGCGCCCCTTGGGCTGTCGCGCTCGGGACGGTGCCGTGGGGGCCGTGGAGGACGGCGGTGTGGAGCGTCATCGGGTCACTCCTGGCAGGAGGCTCTGCACGGCCGGGTCCATCAGTCCCAGGAGGGCCGCGGGCCACAGTCCGGCGAGGACGGTGAGGACGACCAGCGGGGTCCAGGCGGCGAACTCGACACCTCGGACGTCGGGCACCTTCGCCAGGCCCGGGACCGACGTGGGGGCGGCCGGGTCGCCCATGCACACGCGGCGTACGACGAGCAGCATGTACGCGGCCGTCAGCAGCGTGCCGAGGGCGCCGAGGGCGAGGAAGACCAGGAAGGCGGGCCTGCTGAGCCCGGCCGCCGGGTGGTAGGCCCCCAGGAGGGCGAGCAGTTCGCCCCAGAAGCCGGCCAGCCCCGGCAGTCCCAGTGAGGCGACGGCTCCGAAGGCGAGCAGCCCTCCCAGCCGCGGTGCCCTGCCGTAGAGCGCTGCTCCCGTGGTACCGGCGAGGGCGTCGAGGTCGCTGGTGCCCGCACGGTCCTTCAGGGCACCGACGAGGAAGAACAGCAGGCCGGTGACGAGGCCGTGCGCGAGGTTCGCGTAGAGGGCACCGTTGACACCCGTGTGGGTGAGGGTGGCGATGCCCAGGAGGACGAAGCCCATGTGCCCGACGGAGGAGTACGCGATCAGCCTCTTGAGGTCACCCTGCGCGGCCGGGGACGACTGCGGCGCGAAACGCCTCCACGGGCGGTCGGAGGAGGGAAGCGCGAGGGCCAGACAGGCGAGTGATCCGTACACGATGCCGACCACCGCGAACGCCGCCAGGTACGGCGCGAAGGTGTGCGCCCCCTCCGGCACTCCCGGCAGGACGATCCGTACGAACCCGTAGGTGCCCATTTTCAGCAGCACACCGGCCAGCAGGACGGAGCCCACGGTGGGCGCCGCCGTGTGGGCGCCGGGCAGCCAGCTGTGCAGGGGCCACATGGGCGCCTTGACGGCCAGCCCGAGACCGATGGCCAGGGCGGCCAGCACCTGGGTGGTGTGGCCGAGTCCCGTGCCCTGCTGCCGGGCGATCGCGACCATGTCGAACGTGCCGGCGTTCAGCCCGAGCAGCAGCAGCCCGAGCAGCATCACCACGGAGCCGAGCAGCGTGTACAGGATGAACTTCAACGCGGCCGGTTCCCTGCCCTGACCGCCCCACCGGGCGATGAGGAAGTACATGGGGATGAGGACCATCTCGAACGCCAGGAAGAACAGCATCAGGTCGAGCACCGCGAAGGTGGCGAGTGTGCCGCACTCCAGCAGCAGGAGGAGGGCGACGAACGCCTTGGGGCTCGGCCCCGCGGGCATCCTGGCGTAACTGTAGAGAGCGCACAGGAACGCCAGCAGAGCCGTCAGGACGAGCAGCGGCAGGGAGACGCCGTCGACGCCGAAGTGCAGCCGTACGTCCAGTGCCGGGATCCAGCTGACGTCCGACTCCGCCTGCATGGTGCCGGAGCGGCCGTGGTCGAAGCCGAGCGCCAACAGGACGGTGCCGAGGAGCACCACGCCGGTGACGGTCACACCGTGCCGCAGTACCGCCTGGTCGGGGCCGCGGCCACGCAGTCCGGGCGGTGCGGGCAGCAGGGCGGCCACCGCGCCGAGCAGCGGTACCGCGACGACGGCGACGAGGAGCGCCTGCAGGACGGTGTCGTCGAGCGGAATCACGTCACGCCCCTCCGTTTCCGGTCGCGGCCACCACGGCGATGACGGCGAGCACGAGGGAGCCCGTCAGCAGCGCGCCGAGGTAGGTCTGCACGTTGCCCGTCTGGGCGCGCCGTACGGCCGCGCCCAGCAGCCGCGCGCCGCGTCCCGCACCGGTCACGTACGCCTCGACGACCTCCCGGTCGACGAAGCGCACCAGCCGGGCGGCTCCCGCGAGGGGCCGTACGGCGACGGCGTCGTAGAGGGCGTCCAGGTGGAAGCCCGCGGCGGCGTGCCGGTGCAGCGGGCCGAGCAGCAGCACCCCCGGGTCGGCGTCGTGCTCCGGGTGGAGCGCGGCGAGTGCCGTGCTGTGGCGCCAGGTGGCGTAGGTGACGAGGCCGCCCACCAGGGCGACACCCGTGGCGAGTACGGAGGTCGTCAGCGTCGGCGCGAGGGAGGTGCCGTCGAACCAGTCGGGCAGCACGGGGAAGGCGAGGCCGAGGGCGAGGGAGGGCACGGCGAGCACCCACAGCACGACGTTCATGACGACGGGCGGACCGTGGGGGCCGGGGCGGCCGGGGCCGCTGGCGCGGTTTCCGGACGGCTGCGGGGTGGCGAGGTCCGTCTCCGGTGCCTGCTGCGGCACCTGTTCGGGCACGTGCTCGGCGGCTTTCTCCGGTCCGACGACGAGCGGCGTCGCCTTGTCGGTGCCATGGGCCGTCATCTCGGTTGCCTGGTCACTGCGGCTGACGGTTCCCCGCAGCCGCGGTGGCGCTCCGGCCAGCAGCCACAGCCGCATCGCGTAGGCCGCGGTCAGCAGTGCGGTGACCAGGCCCGCCACCAGGACGATCCAACCGGCGCTCGCGGGCGCGGCGTGCGCCCCCTCGAACGGGGCGTGCGCGCCCCCGAAGGCGGCGTGTTCGGCCCCGGCGAGCACGGCCTCCTTCGAGAAGAAGCCGGAGAACGGCGGGATGGCGGCGAGCGCGAGCAGGGCGACGCTCATGGTCCAGTACGCGTCGGGCGCGCGTTTGGCGATGCCTCCGGTACGGGCCATGACCGTCAGCGAGTTGGTACCCGCCGCGTGGATGACCACCCCGGCCGCGAGGAAGAGCAGCGCCTTGAACGCGCCGTGGGTGAGCAGGTGGAAGACGGCGGCGCCCCGGTCGGCGACGGCCAGGGCCGCGACCATGTAGCCGAGCTGGCTGATCGTCGAGTAGGCGAGCACCCGTTTGATGTCGTCCTGGGCCAGCGCGGCCAGTGCCGCCCCGGTCATGGTGACGGCGGCGACCACCGCGAGGACGACCAGCGCGGCGGCGGAGGCGGCGAAGACGGGCAGCAGCCGCGCCACCACGTACACGCCGGCCGCGACCATCGTCGCCGCGTGGATCAGCGCGGAGACGGGCGTCGGGCCCGCCATCGCGTCCGGCAGCCACGAGTGCAGCGGGAACTGCGCGGACTTGCCCGCGACCCCGGCGAGCAGCAGCAGGGCGATCAGGGTCGGGTGCGCCAGTTCGAAGCCCGACAGGGACGACGTCAGCCGGGTGACGACGGTGCTGATGCGGAAGCTGCCCGCCTCGGAGGCCAGCGCCAGGATGCCGATCAGGAACGGCACATCACCCAGCTTGGTGACCAGGAAGGCCTTGAGGGACGCGGACCGGGCCGCCGGGGTCTCCCAGTAGTGCCCGACCAGGAAGTACGAGCAGATGCCCATGACCTCCCAGCCGACCAGCAGCACGATCAGGTCGTCGCTGTAGACGACCAGGAACATCGCGGCCGTGAACAGGGAGACGACTGCCGCGTACGAGGCGTAGCGGGGGTCGTCGCGCAGGTAGCCCGTCGAGTAGAGCTGCACGCAGGTGGCGACGATCCCGACGAGGACCGCGACGAGTACGGCGAAGCCGTCGAGGTGGAGGGCGAGCTGGATCGGCAGCGCGTCGTTGCCGGTGGGCGCCAGCTCGGTCGCGGCGCGCACCGGGGCGCCGCCGCCCTGACGTACGGCGACCAGGACCGCGAGGACGGCCGCTGCGAGGGTGGGCAGCACCGCCAGCGGGCGGACGAACCCGGGGGCGCGGCGGCCCAGCAGGAGCCCGGCGAGAGCGCCGAGGACGGGGAGGGCGGGGACGAGCGCGGCGAGGGTCGTGGTGCTCAAGCGGGGCGCCTCCCTGCGTCCGAACTGCCCTGAACCGCCTGGTCAGAGCCGCTGCCGGCGTCGTTGTCAGTGGCGGGTGCCAGACTTTTCCCATCGCGTGAACTGCCGCTGCGGGCACCGGTCTCGGAGTCGTCGCGCTCGCTCAGGTCCCGGAGCCTGTCGACGTCGGAGCTGCCGCGGTTGCGGTACACGAGCAGGACGATGGCCAGGCCGATGCCGATCTCGGCCGCGGCGATCGCGATGGTGAAGAGGGTGAGCGCCTGGCCCGCGTGCAGGGTGTCGCGGAGCCAGACGTCGAAGGCGACGAGGTTGAGGTTGACGGCGTTGAGCATCAGCTCGACGGCCATGAGGACGAGGATGGCGTTCCTGCGCGCGAGGACGCCGTAGAGGCCGACGCAGAAGAGGAGGACGGCGAGGACGGCGGGATAGGCGAGGTGCATCAGTTCTCACCCGCCTTGTGCCGCCTGGACAGCACGATGGCACCGACCAGCGCCGCGAGAAGGAGGACCGACAGCGCCTCGAAGGGCAGCACCCAGTGCCGGAAGAGCGCCATGCCGGTCACCTCGGAGGAGCCCTCGCCCGGGCCCACGGGCTGCTCCAGGTCGATCCAGGTGGCACGGAAGGCGTCGACGACGACGGTGACGAGGGTCGCCGCAGCCGCGAGGGAGACGACGAGCGCCACCCAGCGGTTGCCCGAGTCGGCGTCGGGCGAACGCCCGATGGGGGCCTTGGTCAGCATGAGACCGAAGAGGATGAGGACGATGACGGAGCCGACGTAGATCAGCACCTGCACCCAGGCGAGGAACTCGGCGGTCAGCAGGAGGTACTCGACGGCGACCCCGCCGAGCGCGACCACGAGCCACAGCGCCGCGTGCACCAACTGCTTGGTGGAGACGGACACCACGGCGGCGCCGAGGGTGACGAGTCCGACGAGGAGGAAGATGATCTCCACCCCGCTGGGGGAGAGAAAGCCGGGGTGTCCGGCGGCGAGCGGCTGAAGGGCACGGAGGGGCTCGGCGTGCGCCGCGGCCATGGCAACGGGGCTCACACGTCACCGTCCCGTCGGTCCTCATCCGGTGCCGCGCCGGAGGCCGGTTCGCCGGAGGCCGGTTGGTCGGAGGCCGGTTGGTCGGAGGCCGGTTGGTCGGGGGCCGATTCGCCGGAGGCCGGTTGGTCGGAGGCCGGTTGGTCGGAGGCCGGTTGGTCGGGGGCCGGTTCGCCGGAGGCGGCCTCCTGGGAGGGAGAGGTCTGCTGGGCAGGGGCGGCCTCCCCCGCTGGGGAGGTCTCCTGCGCGGGCTGCTCGCGGTGGGCGGCCAGCCGCTCGGCCTCGGCCGTCTGCGCGGCCTTGTCGGCGGCCTTGCGGGCCGCGCCCAGTTCCTTGGCCTCCTCGGCGCCCTCGTCCAGCCCGGGCGGCTCGGGAACGGTCCACATCCACTCCCGCAGCTTTTCCCGCTCGTGGGTGAGCTCCCGGATGTCGGTCTCCGCGTACTCGAATTCGGGCGACCAGAACAACGCGTCGAAAGGACACACCTCGATGCAGATACCGCAGTACATGCACAGCGCGAAGTCGATGGCGAACCGGTCCAGCACGTTGCGGCTGCGCTCACGGCCGCCCGGCGCGGCAGGAGGCACCGTCTCCTTGTGGGAGTCGATGTAGATGCACCAGTCCGGGCACTCGCGGGCGCAGAGCATGCAGACGGTGCAGTTCTCCTCGAACAGACCGATCACGCCCCGGCTGCGGGGCGGCAGTTCCGGCTGCGCGTCCGGGTAGTGCTCCGTGACCGACCGCCGGGTCATGGTGCGCAGCGTGACGGCCAGGCCCTTGGCCAGCCCGGAGCCGAAGACCCCGCGCGAGGCCCGGCCCCGCTCCTCGGACGTGTGCTCGGAGTGCGTGCGCTCGGAGGGCGTGGGGGACACGGCTACATCACCACCTTGACGACGCCGGTGAGGGCGATCTGGAAGAGGGCGAGCGGGACGAGCGCGGTCCACGCAAGCCGCTGGATCTGGTCCTCACGAAGCCGCGGGTAACTGACCCGCAGCCAGATCACGCCGAAGGCGAGCACGCCCGTCTTCAGCAGCATCCACAGCCAGCCCAGCCCGGCGGCGGACGGGCCGTGCCAGCCCCCGAGGAAGAGCACGGCGGTGAGCGCCGAGAGGACGACGATGCCCGCGTACTCGGCGAGCAGGAACAGCGCGAACCGCAGGCCCGTGTACTCGGTGTAGGCACCGAAGATGATCTCCGAGTCGGCGATCGGCGCGTCGAAGGGCGGCCGTTGCAGCTCGGCGAGACCCGCCGTGAAGAAGACGACACCGCCGACGAGCTGCCAGGGCAGCCACCACCACTCCCAGACCCCGAGGATGCCCGGGAGCGAGAGGGTGCCGGCCGCCATCGCGACGGAGGCGGCGGCGAGCAGCATGGGCAGCTCGTACGCCATGAGCTGGGCCGCGGTGCGCAGACCGCCCAGGAGGGAGAACTTGTTGGCCGACGCCCAGCCGCCCATCAGCGAACCGAGGATGCCGACGCCCATCACCGCCAGCACGAAGAAGATCCCCGCGTCCAGCGCCTCGGCCACTCCCCCGTCCGGCGCGACGGGGATCGCGACGAGCACCAGGAGGTACGGGATCAGCGCGAGCGCGGGCGCCAGCTGGAAGACGCGCCTGTCGGCGCCGTCGGGGACGACGTCCTCCTTCTGCGCGAACTTCACCCCGTCCGCGACGAGTTGCGCCCAGCCGTGGAAACCGCCCGCGTACATGGGCCCGACGCGGCCCTGCATGTGGGCCATGACCTTGTGCTCGGCCTGCCCCACCAGCAGGGGCAGCAGGAGGAAGGCGAGGAAGACAGCGACGATCCGGACGGCCACGTCGAGAGCGTCCATCAAGCTCCGTCCTCCCTGCGGTCGTCCCTGCGGTCGTCACCGCGATCGTCGTCGTGGTCTCCCTGGACGGTTCCCTCGTCGCTGTGGGTCCCGGCGCTCCCGCTCTCGCTGTCGCGAGCCGGGCGGGCGTGGTGCCAGGGAGCGTCGGCAGAACGAGGCGGCTCGGCCGCTGAGCGCTCGGTGGCGGAGTGCTCGGTGCCGGCACGCTCGGCCGCAGGCTGGTCGGCACCCGGCGACTCGGCCGAGGGGCGCTCGGCCGAAGACGACTCGACCGGCGGCTGCTCAACCGAAGACGGCTCGGCCGAAGGCGGCTCGGCCGAAGGCGGCTCAACCGCGGGCGGCTCGGCCGAAGGTTGCTTCTTCGGGGGCTCGGTCGGCCCCGTCGCGTCCGTTCCCGTCTGTTCCGCCGCGCGCTGGGAGGCCGATCCCGCSCTCGCCGAGCGGGTGCGGCGGGGGCGGCGCGGGGCCGGTGCGGTCGTCAGCCCTTCGACTTCGCGGACGAGGAGGAGGACGAGGGGGACGAGGAGGTCGGCGAGGACGAAGGCGCGGGCGAGGCGGCTGCGCCGACCGTGGCCTCGGACTTCTTCTTCCCCTCCGCCGAGGGCCCCGTGTCCCCGGCCGCCCCGGTCACCTCGTTCGTCTCGGTGGCCTCGGGGGCGTCGTGGGACGTGCCTCCGGGCGTACCGCCATCCCCGGCTTTGTCCGGTCCGCCGACGGGGGCGCTGCCGCCCCCGGTCGTCGGCTGCTCCTCGAAGTCCACCCGGTTCATGTGCTTGTTCATCGACTTCATCAGCAGCCACACGGCCAGGCCGATGACGGCGAAGACGACGAAGCCGAGCACTCCGGGAGTCACCTTGTTCTCGTCCAGGTCCTTGGCCAGCGGAAGGACCTGGACGAGCGTTGTCTGCGTCGGGCTCATACCATCAATTCTCGCGGATCCCCGCGAAGAGGTCGTCCTCGGGGAGGGAGGTCTCCACGAGGGACTTCGCCAGCTCGTACTCCTCGGTCGGCCAGACCTCCCGCTGGATGTCCATCGGGACGCGGAACCAGCCGCCGTCCGGATCGATCTGCGTGGCGTGCGCGATCAGCGCCTTGTCACGGATCTCGAAGAAGTCGCCGCAGGGCACGAACGTGGTGAGCTCGCGCTCCTTGACCTTCATCTTCTCCCAGCGCTCCAGCCACTCCGTGTACGGCGACTCCAGACCGCGCTCGATCATCGCGGTGTGCATCGCCATGGTGCGCTGCCGGTTGAAGCCCTGGTTGTAGTAGACCTTCAGCGGCTGCCAGGGCGCGCCGAACTCCGCCTCCGGATACTTCTCCGTGTCCGCGGCGTGCTCGAACGCGACCATCGTGATCTTGTGGGTCATGATGTGGTCGGGGTGCGGGTAGCCGCCGTTCTCGTCGTAGGTGGTGATCACCTGCGGGCGGAACTCGCGGATCAGCCGCACCAGCGCGCCGGCCGCCTCGTCCACCTCCACCAGAGCGAAACAGCCCTCCGGCAGCGGCGGCAGCGGGTCGCCCTCGGGCAGCCCCGAGTCGACGAAGCCGAGCCACGCCTGCTTGACCCCCAGGATCTCCCTGGCCTCGTCCATCTCCTTCCTGCGCACCTCGTGGATGTTCGCCTCGACGTAGGTGTCGCCCTGGAGCTTCGGGTTGAGGATGGAGCCACGCTCTCCCCCGGTACACGTCGCGACCAGCACGTCCACCCCCTCGTCGACGTACTTCGCCATGGTGGCCGCGCCCTTGCTCGACTCGTCGTCGGGGTGCGCGTGCACGGCCATCAGTCGCAGTTGCTCAGTCACAACTCAATCCTCGTAAGTCGGCCATCGGCCCGCCTTCAGCGGTATTGCGGGCGGCTTCTATAGTGACCGAACGAGGACCGTGATGTATTCCCGGTACGACCCCCGCGCCGCCGAGAGGAACCGCGCCATGGCCGATCTGCGCCAGAAGGCCCCGGAAGGGCGCTACGGGCGTACCACAGGGCGCTCCGGCGGAAGCATGGGCCGCGCGGACGCCCGCACGGACCGTCGGCTGAAGGTCACCGGCGGTGTGCTCGGTGTCCTGTTCCTGGCGCTCATCGGCTGGATCGGAGGTTCCTACATCTCCGGGCAGGACGTCAGCGGGGAAGTGATCAAGTTCAAGGTCGTCTCCGACAGCGCGGTGGAAGTGCACCTGGAGGTGCGCAAGGACGAGAGCGTCGAAGGCGTGTGCACGCTGCGCTCCCGCGCGGAGAACGGCTCGGAGGTCGGACGCAGGTCCGCGGCGTTCGACGCGGGGAGCGCACGCGTCGACAAGGTCGTCACCGTGCGTACCACCGCCCGCGCCACCAGCGCGGAGCTGCTGGGCTGCGAGAAGAAGTAATCGGCTGCTTCGCGGGAGAAGCCTCGCCTGTCTGCCCGGCGAACGAGGCAAGCCTCGCCTGTCTGCCCGGCGAACGAGGCAAGCCCCGCCTGTCTGCCCGACGAACGAGGGGCGCCCCGCCTGTCTTCCCGGGGAAGAGGGAGTCGGTTCGCGGATCAGGGGCAGGGGTCGTGACGGCAGCACCAGCGCGACCAGAAGCGAGAGCGACCCGCATGTACCGCCACGAAGCCACCCAGGCCATCACCGCCCAGCGCGCGTTCGGCATCGTCCGCGCGGCCACACCCGGCGAAGCCGTCACCGCGGCGGGCACCGTGCTCGACGCGGGGCTCGACGCCGTCGAGGTGGCGCTCACCACTCCGCAGGCGGTCCGCGCTCTCGACGAGCTGACCGCGGCACGCCCGGCCGCTCTGATCGGTGCGGGCTCCGTCCTGGACGAGGCCGCCGCACGTGCGGCCGTCGAAGCGGGTGCGCGCTTCCTGGTCTCGCCGAGCCTCCACCGGGAGGTGCTGCGCACCGGTCACCGGTACGGGGTGCCGGTGTTCCCGGGCGTCGCCTCACCCACGGAGATCGTCCGCGCGCTGGAGGAAGGCGCGGACGCGCTCAAGCTCTTCCCCGCTTCGGCCGTCGCGCCCTCGTGGGTCCGGGACGTGCGGGCCGCGCTGCCCCAGGCGCCGCTCATCCCCACCGGGGGAGTGACCGTCGAGACCGCGCCGGAGTGGATCGCGGCGGGAGCCGTGGCCTGCGGCCTGGGGTCGGCGCTCACCTCCGGTGGTCACGAGGCGGCCGGCGCGCGGGTGCCGGCGCTGCTCGACGCGCTGGCCCGCGCGCGCTGATCCGCGGCGCACGGCGCGGACACCTGGCCCCGGTGCGGGCGGCGGCCCGCTCGTGTGGTGTGCTCTTGCGGCTGTGACCTGCGACGGAGCCACGGCCTTCTTCCCTTTTCCGCCGGAATTGTTAAGCTCGTGGTTTCGCCCACCAGTGCAGGCGCAGCCTCTCTGGTAGGGCGATTGCTGCATCAGCTGACATCCCAGTACCGACGAGGAGCACCTGTGACCCAGACCAGCGACAACGTCACCTGGCTGACCCAGGAGGCGTACTCCCAGCTCAAGGCCGAGCTGGAGTACCTGTCGGGTCCTGCACGTACCGAGATCTCCAAGAAGATCGAGGCGGCTCGCGAGGAGGGAGACCTCCGCGAGAACGGCGGGTACCACGCGGCCAAGGAGGAGCAGGGCAAGCAGGAGCTGCGGATCCGCCAGCTCCAGCAACTCCTGGAGAACGCGAAGGTCGGTGAGGCTCCGGCGGACGACGGTGTGGTCGAGCCCGGCATGGTGGTGAAGATCGCCTTCGACGGCGACGAGGACGACACCATCACCTTCCTGCTGGCGTCCCGCGAGTACGCCAGCACGGACATCGAGACGTATTCGCCGCAGTCGCCGCTGGGCACCGGTGTGAACGGCAAGAAGGTCGGCGAGGACGCCGAGTACGAGCTGCCGAACGGCAAGATGGCCTCCGTCCGGATTCTGGAGGCGAAGCCCTACCAGGGCTGAGGGCCGCGAAGCGGCCCACGGGTGCTGACGGCGGACGGCCCGCGCGCRWCACGCGCGGGCCGTCCGCCGTTCTCGGCCTGTGGGCGGCTCCGGCCCCCCGGTCTCGGCTCCGGCCCCGGCGCCCGGCGCCCGACCCCCGGCCTTCGGCGGTGGTGGTGTCGTCGGCCGGCCGGGGTGCGGCTGCCGGGCCGGCTGTTCGGCTGTCAGGCCGTGGCGTTGCGGTATTTGCGGACCGCCAGGGTGCGGAAGACCACGATGATGGCGGCCGACCAGATCAGTGAGGCCCAGATCGGGTGCTGCATGGGCCAGGCGTCCGGTACCGGGTAGCCCGGCGGCAGGTTGCCGAACAGGTCCCGGGCGGCGACGACGGTGGCGCTGAACGGGTTCCACTCGGCGAGGTGCTGGAGGAAGCCCGGCATGTTCTGGGAGGGCACGAACGCGACGGAGATGAACGTCAGCGGGAACAGCCACACCAGCCCGCCGGAGGTGGCGGCCTCCGGCGTCCGTACCGAGAGGCCGATCAGCGCGCCGATCCAGGTGAAGGCGTAGCCCAGCAGCAACAGCAGCCCGAAACCTGCCAGTGCCTTCGGGATGCCGTCGTGGGCGCTCCACCCCACGAGGGCGGCCACGACGGCGAGTACGACCAGTGTCAGCGCCGTCTGGACGAGGTCGGCAAGCGTGCGCCCGGTCAGTACGGCTCCGCGCGCCATGGGCAGGGAGCGGAAGCGGTCGATGAGGCCCTTGTGCATGTCCTCCGCTATGCCGGCTCCCGCGCCCGCCGTCGCGAAGGTGACGGTCTGCGCGAAGATGCCCGCCATCAGGAACTCCCGGTAGGAGGCGGCGTCCGTGCCGGATCCGGGAACCTTGATGGAGCCGCCGAAGACGTAGCTGAACAGCACCACGAACATGATCGGTTGGATCAGGCCGAAGATGACGACCTCGGGGATGCGCACCATGCGGATGAGGTTGCGCTTGGCCATCACCAGGGAGTCGGTGACGGACTGGACGATTCCGCCGCGCCCCTTCGGGGCGGTCCCGGCGGGCGCAGCCTGGGCGGTGGCACTCACTTGGCGGCCTCCTTGCGCTGGGCCGCGGTCTGGGCAGCGGCGGTGTCGGGGCGGGTGTCGGTGTCGGTTCCCTGCCCGGTCTCGCCCTCGGCGGCGTGGCCGGTCAGGGAGATGAAGACGTCGTCGAGGGTGGGGCGGCGCAGGCCGATGTCGTCGATCTCGACGCCGCGGGTGTCCAGCTCCCGGATGACCTCGGCGAGGAGCTTGGCGCCGCCGGCGACGGGCACGGTCAGCTTGCGGGTGTGCTCCTCGACGGTGCAGCTCTCCCGCCCGGCGCCGCGCAGCGCGTGGCCCTCGAGGATCTGCCGCGCGGTGGGGATGTCCTCGCGCTCGTGGACGACGACTTCGACGCGCTCGCCGCCGGTCTGCGCCTTGAGCTCGTCGGAGGTGCCGCGCGCAATGACCCTGCCGTGGTCGACGACGGCGATGTCGTGCGCGAGCCTGTCGGCCTCGTCGAGATACTGCGTGGTCAGCAGCACCGTCGTGCCGCCGGCGACGAGTTCCTCGATGACCTCCCACAGCTGCTGCCTGTTGCGGGGGTCGAGCCCCGTGGTGGGCTCGTCCATGAACATCACGGGCGGGCTGACCACCAGCGCGGCGGCGAGGTCGAGCCGGCGGCGCATGCCGCCCGAGTAGGTCTTGGCGGTGCGGTCGGCGGCGTCGGCGAGGTTGAACCGCTCCAGCAGCTCCTTCGCGCGCTTCTTCGCGTCGCGACCCGACATCTGGTAGAGCTGGCCGACCATCTGCAGGTTCTCACGGCCGGTCAGGTACTCGTCGACGGCGGCGAACTGCCCGGACAGGCCGATCGAACGGCGCACCGCCGTGGGGTTCTTGACGACGTCGGTGCCCGCGACGACGGCCTTGCCCGCGTCGGGCCTCAGCAGGGTGGTCAGGACCCGGACCGCGGTGGTCTTGCCCGCGCCGTTGGGCCCGAGCAGGCCGAGCACGGTGGATTCGGGGACGTCGAGGTCGACGCCGTCAAGCGCCTTCACGTCGCCGAAGGCTTTCACCAGCCCCTCGGCGTAAATGGCACCTGGCATGGATGGTCTCCCGGGGTGTGGAGCGCGTGGCGCTGCGAAAAATGCTAGTTCCGCCGGAAAGTTCCGGCATACATACGCGGACGTGCGGCGGGTTCCGGCCCGGCGACAGCAGTATGGAACGACGCGATGTATCGCGTCAACCGCATTTCGCGATAGTGCGTGAAGTGCCTTGTGTGGTGCGTGTGACGGGAGAGGTGCGGGGTGTGGGGCGCGGGATGCGGGGCGGCGGCTCAGCTGACGACCGTGTAGCCCGCCGCGCGCAGCCCGGAGGCCACCTCGACGCAGTGCTCGGGGCCCTTCGTCTCCAGGTGCAGCTCCACCTCCACCTCGTCGAGCCCGAGCCGCGGGTCGGTACGCACGTGGCTGACGTCGAGCACGTTGGCGTCGGCCGTGGACAGCTCGCTCATCAGTGCGGCCAGGGCGCCGGGCCGGTCGGACAGGCGCAGCCGCAGCGACAGGTAGCGGCCGGCCGCCGCCATGCCGTGCCGCAGTGTGCGCTGGAGGACGAGGGGGTCGACGTTGCCGCCCGAGAGCACCGCGGCGAGGGGGCCCTCGAAGCTGTCGGGGGCCGACAGCAGCGCCGCCACCGAACTGGCCCCCGCGGGCTCGACCACCAGCTTCGCCCGCTCCAGGCACAGCAACAGCGCGCTGGAGAGGGCGTCTTCGGAGACGGTGCGGATCTCGTCCACCAGCGAGCTGATGACGCGGAAGGGGACGTCTCCCGGCTTGCCGACCTTGATGCCGTCGGCCATGGTCGAGGCCGACGTCAGCCCCACCGGCTGCCCGGCCGCCAGCGACGGGGGATACGCGGCCGAGCCCTCGGCCTGCACCCCCACGAGCCGCACGTCGGGGCGGAGCGCCTTGATGGCCACCGCCATGCCGGCGAGCAGCCCGCCACCGCCGACGCCCACCACGACCGTGCGCACCTCGGGGCACTGCTCCAGCAGTTCCAGGCCCAGCGTGCCCTGGCCCGCCACCACGTCCGGGTGGTCGAAGGGGTGGATGAAGACGGCGCCGGTGGCGTGCGCGTACTCCTTGGCGGCCTCCAGCGTCTCGTCCACCACCTGGCCGTGCATGCGCACCCGCGCCCCGTACTCGCGGGTGGCCGCCACCTTCGGCAAGGGGGCGCCGACCGGCATGAAGACGGTGGAGGCGACGCCCAGCAGCGAGGCGGCGAGTGCGACGCCCTGCGCGTGGTTGCCCGCGCTCGCCGCCACGACGCCGCGCCGCCGCTCCTGGGCGGAGAGCCCGGCGATGCGCACGTAGGCACCGCGCAGCTTGAACGAGCCGGTGCGCTGGAGGTTCTCGCACTTGAGGTGGACCGGTGCGCCGACGAGTGAGGAGAGGTGCCGGCTTCCCTCCACGGCGGTGGTGCGGGCGATCCCGGAGAGGGTCTTGTGGGCGCGGCGTACGTCGTCGAGGCAGACGGGCAGTTCGGGCTCGGAGGCGGCGCGGGGCGGTGCACTGGTGGCCATGCGGCCAGTCTCGCAGTCCGCCGGACCGCCCGGTGCGCTCTCGCCCGGGGTGGTCCGCGTCACTGGTTCGTGCAGTGGAGGTACGCGCTGGGCCGCTCCCGCGTACTCTGTCGGCACATGCTCAGGTCAATCCGGCCAACAAACCATCCCTAAACCGTCAAAAGTCCTCAAAAACTCCCGCAGACTGACGAAGTGAGCGCACGTGCCATGCCCACGCACCCGGACATGACGACAGACACCTCAGACACCCCGGGCCGTCCCCACGACGAACCCGCGGTGCCTGCCGACGGCGGTGCCCCCTCCTCCACAGCCGTGCTGGACGCCATGCAGCACCAGCTGGCGGTGTACGCGCGCCGCGCGGAACAGACCCGGCTCGGCGGGCTCGGACAGGCCCGCAACTCCATGGACCGTGCCGCCTACCTCCTGCTCAACCGGCTCGACCAGGAAGGCCCCATGGGCGTCAAGGCGCTCGCCGCCGGCATGGGGATCGACTCCTCCACCGTGACCCGGCAGGTCGCCCCTCTCGTCGAGTCCGGACTGGTCAAGCGCACCTCCCACCCGGAGGACGGGCGTGCGGTCGTGCTGCAGCTCTCCCCGCGCGGTGAGGCCAGGCTGGAAGAGGTGCGCTCCTCGCGGCGCAACCTGATGCAGCTCATCACGCAGGAGTGGACGGAAGAGGAACGCGGCACCTTCTGCAAGCTGCTGACCCGCTTCAACGGCGCGATGCTCGACCTGCACCCCGGCGGCCTCGGCCAGCCTCCCAAGTCCGACGCCTGACAAGCCCGCGAGCACCCCACCGGCCCGCTCCCGGCCGCCGGTCTCGCCCGGCGGCCGGGAGCGGGGGAGTGGGCCCGCGCGGCGGGCTCCGGCGAAGCTCCCGACGCGCCTCTTGATTTGATCTGGCCGCCTGCCGTCCTATAGCGGCACAAGAGACCGGGGGAGCGTCGCGCGGGACGCGCGCGGGAGGCGGCGTGCGAGAGCGTCAGGAACGGACGGAGCGCCCAAGCGCCCGGGAGTTCGAGGCGTTCGTCGCGGGGGCGGGCGGCAGGCTTCTGCATGCCGCCACCCTGCTGACCGCCGAGCCCCCGGGCAACGCGCCCGCAGCCGAGCGGCTGCTCGTGAGGGCGCTCGCCCGCACGCGCGCCGACTGGGACCGGATGCGCGGCGAGGACCCCTACGAACGGACGCGGCAGGAACTGGCCGCACACTTCGCCCGCACCGGCCTGCGCCACCGCCGGTCCCGCGGCGGCCTGTTGGGAGCGCTCACCCCCTCCGAACGGCTCGTACTGGTGCTGCGGCTGTACGAGGGCGTCGCCGAGGAACAGGTCGCCGCCGGGCTCGGACTGCCCGTCGAGCGGATACGGACGCTGCACACGCGGGCCCTGGCGACGGTACTCAGCCGGCCTCCGGCTCAGGGGGCGGCTCATGAGCCTGCCTGACCGCAAGGAGAGGGAGGTACGGCGGCTGCTGGAGCAGCGCGCCGCCGCCTCCGTGCCCCCGGACCTCGCGGAGCGGGCGCGTGCGGAGGGGGAGCGGTTGCTGGGGCGGCGCCGGGCCCTGCGGGCGGTGCTGTGGGCGGGCCTCCTGGTGGGGCTCGCCGCRCWSSWSGTGTGGGCGCTCGCCCTCCACCCCTGGAC